>JAJZSH010000299.1 GCA_021822005.1 Deltaproteobacteria bacterium
TGATGTCGGTCGGAAATAGTGGAGACCAAATCATTCACGCCGCAAGTTGTTTTTCGTAATATCGCCGTTCATGGGCTGCCGGGAAAAGATACCCAGTCTTTTCTGCTCGCCGTTGCGCTGCTGTAAAATATCCCGATGTGCTCCATGATCTCTCATGGCGGCTGTGGTGGACAAGCTCCTGGCTGCCTCCTTGAAGGGTGGGGGCGGGTGAAGCTCATCCGGGCAAGGGTTTCTTTTTTTCTCGTCTGAGAACGCCAGCGGATGCCGGTCTGGCCGAGGTTGATGAGGGTCTGGCTGAGGTTGAGGGCCTTGACGAGGTGGAGGGCCTAAACGATTTCGGGCCCTTGTTGCGCCCGGGATAGGCTGGTTTCGCCGGGCGGCCTTTGGGGCTGTCAAGGGTCTTCACCTCGACGTCCCGGCCATTGATCTTGAGGCCATGGAACACCTCGAGGATTTTCTGGGCGAACCGGCTGTCCGCCTCGAGCATGGCGGTGTTGTCCAGGATCTCTATGCGGCCGATCTTGATGGAGGCGGAGCCGCTGGCATCGTTGATCTGGCCGATGAGCCGCGCCGGGTAGAGCCCGTCTTTCTGGCCGATATTGAGGTAGAATCTGCTGAAGTGCACGCGCTCGCCGCGGTCATCCTGGCGGCCGAATCTGCTGTCCGGCCGTTCCGGCCGGGAGAATCTGCTCTCCGAGCGGTTGTAGCCGTCATCCTGGCCGCGGCCTTTGTCCGAGACATTGATGTCCGGGGCATTCTGGTAATGGGCCAGGACACTGGCAAACTCCTGGGAAACAAAACGCAGGATCAGTTCGTCCCGGTCAAGATCGGCCAGGGCCTCGGTAATGGCCTCCATGAAGGGGGCAAGCCGGGCTTGGTTTACCTCGACGTTCTTGATGGTCTCGATCTTGTGGAGCAGCTGCTTTTTGCAGACCTCATGGCCGGAGGGAATCCGGCCCAGTTCGAACTGCCTTTTCAGCTTGCTCTCGATCTCCTTGATGCGGAACCGTTCGCGCATATGGATGATGGAGATGGAGATTCCGGTTTTGCCGGCCCGGCCGGTGCGGCCGCTGCGGTGGGTGTAGTTGGCGCTGTCGTCGGGCAGGTTGTAGTTGATCACGTGGGTCAGGTCGGTGACGTCAAGGCCGCGGGCCGCCACATCGGTGGCCACCAGCAGCTGCACCGACTTGCTGCGGAACCGCTGCATCACGTAATCGCGCTGGCTTTGGGAGAGTTCGCCGTGCAGGGGGTCGGCGCTGTAGCCGTCCTTGCCGAGCTTGTCCGCGACCTCGTTGACCTCCTGGCGGGTGCGGCAGAAGATGATGGCGTACATGTCCGGGTTCATGTCAACCAATCGGCGCAGGGCCAGGTAGCGGTCCTTGGCGTGGACCATGTAGTAGATGTGCCGGATGTTTTCCGAGCCGGCATTGCGGGTGCCCACCGTGATCTCCAGGGGGTTTTTCATGTACTTCCTGGAGATGGAGGCCACGCTTTGCGGCATGGTGGCGGAAAACAACAGGGTGTGTTTGTCGGCCGGGGTTTGGGCGAGGATGGCGTTCAGCTCGTCCTGGAAGCCCATTTGCAGCATTTCGTCGGCTTCGTCCAGCACCACCGAGCGGACCGCGGAAAGATCGATCTCCTGGCGGCGCATCAGATCGTGGAGGCGGCCGGGGGTGGCCACGATGATCGGGGCGCCCTGCCGCAGGGAGCGGATCTGGCTGTCGATGCTGGCGCCGCCATAGATGGCGCAGACGCGGATGGCGGGAAGATTCTTGGCAAAGGCGTTGAGGTCGCGGGCCACCTGCATGCAGAGTTCCCTGGTCGGGCAAAGTACCAGGGCCTGGGTCTTTTGGCTCTCCGGCGAGCAAAGCTGCACCAGGGGAATGCCGAAGGCCGCGGTCTTGCCGGTGCCGGTCTGGGCCAGACCGACAATATCCACCGGTTTTTTGAGAAGAAGAGGGATGATCTGCTCCTGAACCGGGGTTGGCGCGGTAAAGCCCAAGGCTTCAAGGCCGGTGATGATGTCGGGATGGATGCCAAGGTCAGCAAAGGTGGTCATGGTGCGGTATTCCTTATTGAAGGGCATGCGGGGGTGAAGGGTTGCTGTGCAGGAAAAATGGTCAGCCTGGGGCGGCCCAACACCCCAAAACAAAAAAACCGCACTCCCTCGGCAGAGGCTTTGTGCGGTGCGCTTTTGTACGGTCAGCGATTACAGGCAGAGGCAACACAATGGATTACGGTGTTTACCATGATCCGCCAGGGAAAGCAAGCGCTATGTTTTCTTGGGGTCAGTCAGGTAATGGCCGAGAGGCGGCCAGGGCGGTGGGCAGGCTGCTCAGGTATTCTTGGATGGCGTCGCGGACAGCGCGGTAATGGCCGAGGGCCTCCTCTTCGCTGGTGGCGGTTTGGGCAAGGCGGGGCGGGTCGGGGAATTCCCGGTGCAGCGTGATCGCCTTGCCCGGAAAGAAGGGGCATTGCTCGTTGGCGTGGTCGCAGACCGTGATCACGTAGTCAAAGGTGGTGGGCCCCAGTTCGGAGAGCAGTTTTGAGCGCTGGCCGCTGATGTCAACCCCGGCCTCGGCCATGACCTTCACGGCCAGGGGGTTGAGCCCGTGCTTTTCGATCCCGGCCGAGAAAAATTCGTACCGGTCCGGATAGAGATGTCTGCCCCAGCCCTCGGCCATCTGGCTGCGGCAGGAGTTGCCGGTGCAGAGGAAGAGGATTTTTTGTCTGTCGGTGTGCATGGCGGGGCCTCAGATGATCAGGTTGAAAAGATAGCCCACCAGCAGGATGCCGCTGCCGACCACGCCGACAAAGGTGGCGATGAGCGCAGGTTTCAAGACCTTGCGGAGGATGAGCATCTCCGGCAGGGAGAGGGCGATGACGCTCATCATGAAGGCCAGGGCCGTGCCGAGGGCTGCGCCTTTTCCAAGCAGGGCCTGGAGGACCGGCACTATGCCCGCGGCGTTGGCGTACATGGGGATGCCGATGACCACCGCCAGGGGCACGGACCACCAGGCGGACTTGCCCATGATCGAGGCCATGAACCCTTCGGGCACATAACCGTGGATGGTCGCGCCCACGGCAATGCCGAGGATGACAAACGGCCAGACCCTCCCCACGATATCTTGCACCGCCTGCCGGCCGTACCGCACCCGTTCCTGGAGATTTCTCGGCATGTCTGCCTCGGTGCCGCTGGCCAGCACATGCTTGACCCATTCTTCCACGTATTTCTCCATGTGGAGGCGGCCGATGGTCCAGCCAGCCAGGATGGCGATGGTCAGGCCGGTGACGAGATAGAGGGCCGCTATTTTCCAGCCCAGCAACCCATAGAGCAGGACCAGGGCGACCTCGTTGACCATGGGCGCGGCAATGAGAAAGGAAAAGGTGACGCCCAGGGGGATGCCGGCGGTGACAAAACCGATGAACAGGGGCACGGCCGAGCAGGAGCAGAAGGGGGTGGCGATCCCCAGCAGGGCGGCCAGCACATTGCCCACGGCTTCGCGTTTGC
>JAJZSH010000300.1 GCA_021822005.1 Deltaproteobacteria bacterium
CCTGCTTCGCCCTGCTGCTTTCCGGCCATACGCCGCTGCCGAAATGGCATGACAACTCGACACAGATCTCTTTCCTGGCCGTGGGAAACGGCAGCGCCACCGTTGTGGAACAACCCGACAACAGCGTCGTCCTCATCGACGGCGGCGGCCCGCCCACCGGGATTTTCAATGTGGGAGAACGGGTGATCGCGCCTTTTTTATGGCACCGGCAGATCAGAAGGGTGGAACAGATCATCCTCACCCATGCCCATGCCGATCATTTTAACGGCCTGCCCTGGATCATCAAAAGATTTCAGCCCAAGGTTCTCTGGCTCAGCGAAACCAGCGCCCGGGAACCAGGCTTTGCCGTTTTTCTTCGGGAGGCGGAACAGGCCGGTTGCCAGGTGCGGGTTGCCAGGGCAGGGGAAGTGCTTGCCACCGGGGGCAATGGCTTTGCCATCACCTGCCTGGCCAATCTGGCCCTTGCCGGAAACAAAGAGCCGGTCGCGGGCCGGGAAGAAATCCCGGACAACCCGAACAACAGAGGCCTGGTCCTGCGCCTGGGCAATGGCGACAACACCTTTCTTTTTCCAGGGGATCTCGAAAAGGACCACGAAGAATACATCTTAGAGAAGGGAGACCTGCTCAAGGCCGATGTCCTCCTGATGCCCCATCATGGCCTGGGCTCGTCAGGCAGCGCCCGGTTCATGGAGGCCGTTGAGCCGCGCTACTGTGTGGTGTCAACGGGCAAGAAGGAGCCGTTTCCCCCGGCGCAGTATCGGGACTCCGGGGCCGACATCTTTTCCACGGCCCGGCACGGCAGCATTTTTTTCCTGTCTGACGGGAAAAACATAACCGCCCACCCCTATCGGGCCACCAATGGTTCGCAGGGGGCCTTGTGAACCCACGAGCCGCGACCAGCCTTTACGCATCGGTAAAATCCGTGGGCGGCTTCTTGAGAAACTGGACAAACTTGCTCTTGTCAATGCAGTTTATGTAAGCGTCATCCCCGGAAATCCAGCCTTTTTTGATCAGATCCATGATCGCGTCATCCAGGGTCTGCATCCCGAATTTTTTCCCGGTCTGCATGGAGGAGGGGATCTGATAGGTCTTGCCTTCACGGATCAGGTTCCGCACCGCCGGAGTGCAGATCAGAATCTCCAGCGCGGCACAGCGCCCCTTGATATCCACCCTCTTGAAAAGGGTTTGGGAAACCACGGCCTTCAGGGCATCCGCCAGGGTGGAACGGACCTGGGCCTGCTGGCTGGCCGGGAATATCTCGATGATTCTGTCCACGGTCTTGTTGGCGTTCAGGGTGTGCAGGGTGCCGAAGACCAGATGGCCGGTCATGGCCGCTTCCATGGCCAGGGCAATGGTTTCCAGATCGCGCATTTCGCCGACCATGATGATGTCCGGGTCTTCACGGAGCGCGCCGCGCAGGGCCGCGGCAAAGGATTGGGTGTGCAGCCCCACCTCCCGGTGGTTCACGATGCAGTTCTGGCTCTTGTGCACGAACTCGATGGGGTCTTCGATGGTCAGGATATGGTCCTTCCTCAGCTTGTTGGCCTGATCGACAATGGCGGCCAGGGTGGTCGACTTGCCGCTGCCTGTCGGCCCGGTAACCAGGACCATCCCCTTGGGCAGGGTGGCGAGCTGCGAGACAACCTGGGGCAGGCCCAACTGGTCGCAGCCCAGGATATTGCTTGGGATCTCCCGGAAAACAGCGCCTATGCCGTATTTCTGCATGAAAAGGTTGCCGCGGTACCGGGCCAGCCCGGCAATTTCGTAGCCGAAATCCACATCGCCGGTCTCTTCGAAAACCTTCACCTTTTCCTCGGAAACAATCTCATAGAGCATGGCCTTGAGCTCATCGTTGCCAAGAACCTTGTACTTGACCCGCTCCATCTCGCCCCGGATACGAAGGATCGGCTGCTGACCGGAAACCATATGCAGATCCGAGGCGCCCTGTTCGTTCATCAGTTTAAAAAAAGCATCGATCTGAGCCATGCAAAAAAACTCCTGTAATCAGCCGGTTGAAGGTCCCGTGGAGACAAGCCCCGGAAAGAGGGACTCATCCATACAGCATTTATGCGCCAGTAGTGCTAGTATATAGAGTCGAGCAAAATTACTCCACGCAAAAAAACAAGGCCATGGGCAAATAGTGGTGGGAAATGACGCCGTTCATCGATCTGCATACCCATTCAACCTGTTCGGACGGGCTGCTGACCCCGACCGCCCTGCTGGCCCTTGCCGCCCGCCGGAGTCTTGCGGCCATCGCCCTTACCGATCACGACACCGTCGCGGGGCTTCCCGAGGCTCTTGTGCACGGCACAGCCACCGGAGTTGAGGTTATCACGGGAATAGAGATAAGCAGCACCCTCGATGGGGTTTCGCTCCATGTTCTGGGCTACGGCTTCAACCATGAACATCCCGGCTTCCTCGCCTTTCTTGAAAGGCTGCAACAGGCCCGGCGCAACCGCAACCAGGGGATACTGGAGCGCCTCCATACCCTCGGCATCTCCATAACCAGCGAAGAGCTGGCCCGGATTGCCGGAGACCAGGTAGGCCGCCCCCACTTCGCCCGCCTGCTTGCCCAAAAGGGCCTGGCCAAAAATGCCCAGGACGCCTTCAGCCGCTACCTCAAACGCGGCGGTTCCGCCTTTGTGGAACATGTCAAACCCCAGGCGGACGAAGTAATCAGCCGAATTGCCGAGGCCAACGGTCTGGCGGTGCTCGCCCATCCGGCCTGCTCGGACCCGGGCCTTGAAAAAATCCCCGCCCTTGTTGCCCGGCTCAAGGATTACGGGCTGGCAGGGCTTGAGGCCTTCTACCCCACCCATTCAAAAAAGGTATGCCGCTTCCTGCAAACGCTTGCCGCACAACACGGTCTGCTCCTCAGCGGCGGCACGGATTATCATGGCGACACGCACTCCGTCACCCCCCTGGGCGGCAACACCAAAACCATCCGCGTTCCTCTCCAGCTCCTGCATGATATCAAGCAACGGTTGTCAACCATTGGTGCGGCGCACAGGCAAGCGGCCTCTTCTCCGCCCAAAACTTATTTTTCAAGACCCGACTCTCCTTTTTTTACTAAGAAGCGGGGTTGACTTCCTGACCAGCCAACAGTACTACAGATAAGTTCTCGCAGGTATTGACCGGGGGAACATTTGCTCAAGACAGAAGATTTTTCGCTTATTACACCTTGGAAGCCGATAACGGACAAAGACGGGTAATCGCATGACGGGCGACGAATACATCCTCTCCATCCTCAAAAAATATGAAGTTCCACGAGGGCCTGAATCTGCCGCGGAACAAGCAGCGAGCCGCATTGCCCCCAAGATACAACGCTGGGCGGGAGACTGGCTGGCCGCCCTGTCGTATTCCGGTTCTTACGCGAAGCAGACAGCCGTGCATGGCCTAACCGATGTGGATCTCCTTATCTCTTTAAAACCCGGGATGCCGGGAACCTTGAAAAAAATCTATGACGAGCTGTTTACCCTGGCCACCTTGCA
>JAJZSH010000301.1 GCA_021822005.1 Deltaproteobacteria bacterium
AGCATCAGGAATATCGACGCCAAACACCCCGTCACCATAACAGCCGCGGACTATTACGATACCAAGGGGAAACGCATCAGGAGATATGTGGAGCAGCCTGTTTCCTTGGGCCCTTGGGAATCGATCCGGTATGTTGTTCCGCAGAAAGACAGGAGCGGCGGCTCTGGAGCCAACTTCGTGGTTGATTGGAAATCGGGAAAGGCTGTCAACCCGCTGCTCGTCGAGGCCATCATGATCGGCGCGGAATCGCAGCAGGGGATATCATTTACGTCCCGCGGCCAGGTAATCAGCACCGCAAATTGACTCTGCCGCAGCGGGAGGAGGCACTCAAACCGGCATGGCCTCCCGCTCGTCGCGGGTCATCTTCCGCACCAGGATCTGGTGGGTTGCCTTGTCGAAATAAATAACCGACTGTTCTTCCTCAAGGGTGATGGTCCGGACCAGACTGCCTATCTTCACCACCACGCCGGGGAAGAGGCGGCCATAGACATACACCACCTCGTTCACCATCTGCTCAAGCTCCAGCTCCAGAGCCTTTTTTTCTTCGGTCAGGAGGTTGACCTTGTCCATGGCCTTGGGCATGAAGGCCTTGCACTTGGCCAGCAGGGTGCTTTTGTCTTCCGGAAATTTCCCGGCCAGTTCCTTCTTGATCTTCTCCAAGGCGCTGATGTTCTTGATCACCTCGTTCAGCCGGTCCGACCACAAGCCGAGTTCCTCGTCAATTTTCTGTTTCTTCATCTGCAGGGAAGGAACGAGCCCGACACAGACCTCGGTGACCACCTCGGCGTCACACCCCAGATCCTTGACATGCACGGAGCCTGCGGCAATAATCTTGCCGCCGATGATCGTTCCGTTCCCCTGGATGGCGATCACATCCTTGCCGACACTGGCGTGCGCCTGCAGGAGCACGTCATTGACCCGGAGATAGCCCGCCGTTTCGAGCTTGGGGCCATTTTCCACGAAATCAACGGTGATGTCGCCCTTGGCCCGCAGTTTCGCCTCCTCGCCGACAACCCCGCCCATAACGGTCAAGGCGCCTCCAGCCATGACCGCAGAATTGTTGACCCCCTGCCCGATCCTGATATCCCCCCGGCATTTGACGCTGAATCCGGGAAGAACCTCGCCGCTGATCACCAGATTGGCACCGCCAAAGACGATGTTTCCCACCTTCATATCCACATCGCCGGTAATGGAATGTTCACCAAAAACCGTGGGCTTGCCCTCGGCCATGACGAACTTGCCGTCAAGCGCGGCAAAGATCTTCGTCTCGTCAGGCGAGAGAGTGACCCCCTTGCCATACCTGAGCTTGCTGTCTTTTCCCGGCTTGGCCGGGATGGTGACCCCGAAGACATCCTGGCCGGCCTTGCCCGGGGTGGGCGCGACTTTTTCCAGCAGCAGCCTGTCCTTGGCGACATTGACGATGCTGCCGAGCTCACGGTAATCCACCTGATCCTTATCCGGGTCCGTTCGCTGCGGACCGGGGATGGCGGGCTTGACATGCATTTTCACCCTGGCGTTCTCGCCGGGGACCGGAGGCATCCCTTTGACCACAAAAAACGATCCCCCGCCCGCCGATTCCGGGGTTGGCAAGACACCGCCGACAATCCCGTTCTCGGCGAGTTCCGTCTGGAGCAGGTCGTGGTCCAGCCGCGTTCCCGCCCTGGCGTCTTTCGGGGTGACAACGGCCTGGAGGCGGTCCTTGGTGACCCTCAGAATAAAAGCGCCATTCTGGATCTCTACCCCGCCTTTGAAAAGTTTTTCACTTGCCATTGCGCGTGCCACCCACGGAAGAATGAAAAAACGGGATGAAAGCCCCTTTCCCCTATCCTGTCGGCCGGCAAGAAAAAATCTTCAAACGCGGCCATGTTGCCAATGGTCACACTATATCACAATTACCTTTATCACAGCTGTTTTTCAAGCGCCGCAATATGCTCATGCTCGCCAAGCACGACCAGGATGTCTCCGGGCAGGATGAGGGTTTGCGGCTTGGGGTTGAACTGCATCTCCCCCTGTTCCCTCTTGATGGCGACGACAATGAGGTCATACTCCTTGCGGAGTCCCGAATCCATCAGCCTCTTGCCGGCAAGGGCTGAATGCTCGGAAACCCGCAGCTCTTCAAGGCGCAAGCCCAGCTCCCCGCCATGCACGGTGAGATCGAGAAAATCCACCACCGTTGGCCGCACGACAAGCTGGGCCATGCGGTAGGCCCCGATGAAATACGGGGAAATCACCTTGTCGGCGCCAGCCCGCAGCAGCTTGGTCTCCGAGCCTTCCGCCCCGCTGGAACGGGCCATGATGAAAAGATTGGCGTTGAGCCCCCTGGCCGAGAGAATGATATAGACGTTTTCCGCGTCGGAGGAGACCACGGCGATCAACCCCCTGGCCTCCTTGATCCCTGCCTTGAGCAGCATCTCATCGCTGGAAGCGCTGCCGAGCAGGGCCAGATAGCCGAGATCATCGATCTTCTGCATCTCCTGGGGATCGCTTTCCACGATGACAAAGGGGAGCTTGTTTTCTTTGAAATTCTTGCAGATCACCTTGCCGATCCGGCCAAAGCCGCAGACAATGTAGTGGTCTTTCAAGGCCGCCACCCGCTTTTCCATGTTGTTCCTCCCCATGATTTTCCGCAGTCCCCCTTCAACCATGGACTCGGTGACCTCGCCCACCAGATAGAGGACAAAGCCGACCCCGACCAGGATAAGACAGATGGTGAAATACCGGCCCGCCGGGCTCAGGGGAATGATCTCCCCATAGCCCACCGTGGTGATGGTGATCACCGACATGTACAGGCTGTCGAGAAAGGAGCCGTTTTCGATCAGCATGTATCCGGACGTGCCGATGCACAGAATCATGACCAACATGAAAACGGCGAAAAAAATTTTTTGCATGCACCCCTCGAAGATTTAGGAGCCGTTACGAAAGAACCTGTACGATTCTGTCCATTATTTTACGGCTCCTTATGCCATTTTGGCCACCAGAATGACAAACTTATTTTGCGACAACGGCTTTCCGGCCTTGCCAGCCCTGAAGTTACTCCCGCCCGGACACAATATTATTATAGTAACTATTATGCTGCATTTTTCCAATGGTATCAACGAGTAAGAATGCAGCCAGGGCCAGGGCCGCTTTTTTTCCGCCACAGGCCTTCCCGCTATTGCTCCGGCGGTTACATATCGAAAGGATTATCGCGGCTGAAGCCGCTCCTACAAACAACCGATACACCCCGACCCGGTAGGAGCGGCTTCAGCCGTGATAACTATCATCCGCTTTGCACATTGAATCACCGGAGCAATATTTCGTTTCCCCAATCAAGTTTTCCCGCAAAACCTCCGATGAGATAAGCAAATGACACTGCGGATGACGCAAACAATCATTTCCAAGGAAGGAAAATGCCATGACCCCGCAAAAAGCCATACAGATCCTCATGCAAAGCCCTTTCTATTTCAAGCTGGAACTGCAGTTCCAGCTT
>JAJZSH010000302.1 GCA_021822005.1 Deltaproteobacteria bacterium
CGAGAAATTGCAGGTGATCAGAACCGGGGAATTCTCGGTGGGGCCATTGATGTTGTAAACGTCTTCCTGTACCACCATGGGCCGCTGCGGATCGGTGAAGATGTTCAAGCGCTCCAAAAGCAGCGGGAAGAGAATATCGCCCTGCAGGTCGGAAAGAACGACAATTCCTGCGTATTTGGCAATGAGCACCGAGGCCACCATGGCCTCCATCAGCGGATCAGCGGAGATCTCGCAGGGGAAGGTGATGGTCGGAAAGCCCAGGGGTTTGAATTTGGCGCGGATGGCGGAACGCCGCCCCACCACGCTGTCCTCCAGGGCGGCCCGGACCGTGCGGGCCCCGGAGTCGAGCATGAGATCCTTGAGCCCGGCTGCGAGAAGTTTTTCGGAAACAGCCACGGTGTCATCGAGGTTTTTTCCCTTGGCAACCAGTGGGCACCCGGTCTCCTTGGCCACACCGGCCATGGCCTCGGCATTGTCGGCGGTGGCTGCGTAGAGCAGGGGCTTGCGCTCTCCGCAGGCGGCCGCGGCAGCCTTGAGATTTTCAGCCTTGTCGCTCATCAGGATGAGACCGGCATCGGCTGCGGTGTCCAGCACCTTTTTGGTCAGGGCGGTAAAGGTAGCGGCATCGCCCAAGGTGTCTTTGATGGCGATCAGGTCGGCCTTGAGCAGAACGCCGACCCGCTCATAGCGGAGATTCTTGAACCGGTTGAGACGGCCCTCAATGTCGGCCTCGCTCATATTCGTGGTGACCAGGACGGCGATCCCGGTGGGATTCTCAAAACGTTTTTCATGGCGAAACAGACAGGTCTCGCCGCCGGTGGTATAGGCGCTGTCGCCTGCGCCGATTTTAACAGTCCGGATCGGAGGGGCGGATGCCTCACCGATCTGTTCCCTGACCTCATCGCTCACATACGGACATTCGCCGATTTCCATCTGCCCGGCAGCCACCTTCATGGCAAAGGCAAGACAGGTCGGGATGCCGCACTCCCCACAGTTCTTCTTGGGAAGCATCTTGAGGATTTGAATACCTGTTAAAGCCATCTGTCTGTTCCTCCCGTATAAGGCAAGCTGTAAGCTGTGAGCTTTACGCTTGAATATTAATCTTGAATCGTATCGCTGATAGCCGGCGGCTTATCTCTAAAATCAAACAACGGATTCCATTTCAAGGGCCGGATGACCGACCTTTTTCATGAAGGCGAGGATTTCCTCTTCCGTGGTGCCGTTCTCTTCTGTGGCGATCATATCATAAAACTCCGGCATGCCGATTGCCTTGCACCGCTCCATGAGCTTGTCCTTGATCTCTTCCTTCATCATCTTGGGCAACCAGACCATCCGCTTGAGACCGCCCTCGGCGACAAAAAGCTTGGGGCTGGTCATGAAATGTTTGGAAACCCCTATGAAACCAGGGGTCTGGGCGCCGCCGCCAGCCATGCCGGCCAGGGTGGTGAATTTCATCCCGGAAGGTGTCATGCCGCTGAAGTCGCGGTTGACCACCATGATCCCGTTGCATTGGGGGAGCATGGCGGCAATGGCCTCAAAACAGCCGCAGGCGGTCATCGGGCTGTTCATCAGGGAATACAAGGCAAGCTCGGGCACGGCCCCGCGGGAAGTCTGTTCGACAAAATCGTTGATCCCCTTGAAGATGCCGAGTTTCTCGTCCAGACACTCGCCCTTTTCAATGGGCTGGTTGGGGCCGGTGGGATTGATCTGAAAGGAGGCCTTGCCGTCCAGCCAGTTATAGGCGCCGCACATGCCGATCCGCTCCGGGGTGATGACGCAGACATGGCTCGGGGCAAAGGATTGACACAGGGTGCAGGAATAAAAAATCTCCTCGGTCTCGTCGGTCATGGAGCCCAGACGCTCATCGCGCTCCGCGTACACCTTGCGGGCAAGCTCCTGGACCTCTTCCACCTTGTCCAGCTCGGTGTAGATCTTGACCTGGATCTTGTCAACAATGGCGCCGAACTCCTGATGCAGTTTGCCGTGCAGCACCTTGCCGAGATGGGTGAGGGAAAAACCCTTTTCCACCGCAGCCTTGCCGATGCGGATCCACATGATGTTCCGCTGGCCCATGTGCATGATGCCCTGGATATAGTTCATCAGGTGATGGAACTGGCGCTCCAAAATCGGTTCGAAGTCCGACTGCATCCCGCGCCCGGCAACCTCGACCAGGATGGCGATGGGCAGGTTCTTGCCCTGTTCGATGTCCTTGATGTCCGGCCCTTCGATGGTGACCTTGCCGTCCTCCACCTCGGACATATCCTTGGAAACGAGAACCTCCACCGCGGAGGTCCGGCCGCCGCCGCATTCCATGAAGAGGTCGTCCTTGCGGATACGCTCACCCTCAAAGGCCGGACCGAAGGACATGGGGATGTCGATCTTGGTGATATTGACCTTGAGGCCCCGGACCTCGATGGCCTTCTGGACAATCTCCTCGTGGGGCACCCGGCTGACCACATGCTCGTAGGTGCAGATCCCGGTGGGCAGCACCTCGGGAATATCGTAGTCGGAAATGGTGGGGAAACCCCAGTTGATGGCGCCGGCCGCGTTGGCGTACCACTCGTCGGAAACCGGGCCAAAGGCCATGACAAAGGCAAAGGTCCGGTCCTTGTTGTAGATCAGGTTGCCCTTGTAGTCGCCGGGCTTGATGCCGCCGAAGGCCATGGCCACCCGGCAGGCAAAGCCGATGGCAAAGACCGCGGAGGTGTAGCTCTTGCCAAAGGGAACCAGGCGGGTGTTCCAGCCGACCTGCACCTTGTTTTCCACCAGCCGCTCGGCCATGTTCTTGCCGTTGGACTGATCGTGCATGAAGATGTAGAGGTTCTTCTCCTGGAGCTCGAGGGCGATCCTCGAGGCGACCGCGCTGTCGTCCGGGGTGCCCATGATGGCGGCAAAACCCGGGGCGGTGCCGTCCACGAACTCGACGCCGCGTTTGCGGAAGATGACATCGTCGGCAGCGCCCAACCAGATGTTGTTTTCCAGCGGATCCTCGGTCTTGGTGTAAAAATCAGGGGTCTCAAGATAACGGATGGCCTCGAACATCTCCTCGGCAAAAAAGGTGGCCATGCCCGCATCCAGGGCCGGGGCGAGGTAGGGCAGCCAGACATTGCTGCTTACCTGTTCCGGCAGCAGGGTGCGGCATTCCTGAAAAATCTCCTTCATGTCGCCCAGATTCTTCACCTTGGCGCCCAGCATACTGTAAATAACCGGCAGGAAGTAGGCGGTGTTGGGAAAACCAACCTCCTGTTCGGGGCCGTACTTCTTGATGGCCTCCTCGAACTTCGCTTCCGCCATATCAACTATCTTGTGAGCCCCGCGGATGGCGGCTGAACAGATGATCTTAGACATTTTGCTCTTCTCCTCTTTACTCTGTGAGGCTTTTCAGCATTGCAATCGATAAATGCACAATTTCAGCGGCTCAACCCATGAGGCCGGCGATCAGCGACTTGGTCAGAGATCGGA
>JAJZSH010000303.1 GCA_021822005.1 Deltaproteobacteria bacterium
ATTCCCAAGTTACCTCACCATCGTGCATCAGGGCAGGGGGGCAAAGGATTCCGTGGTCATCACCTTTGATGACGGCCCTGATCCCAAGTGGACCCCGAAGATCCTCGATATTCTCAAGGCCAAAGGGGTGAGCGGTACGTTTTTCATGGTCGGCGCGAACATGGAGAAATATCCCGATCTGGTAAGGCGTATCGTCCGCGAGGGGCACACGGTGGGAAGCCACACCTATACCCACCCGAATATCGCCCTGGTCTCCGAAGAGCGGGCCTACCTGGAATTCAATGCGACCCAGCGGTTGATCGAGGCCATAACCAATCATTCCACCATTCTCTTCAGGCCGCTCTATATCCCCGACACCATCCCCCATGACCCGGAAGAGCTGGTTCCTGTCAAGCTTGCCCAGAGGCTGGGGTACATCACGGTGACCGAGGATATTGACCCGGAGGACTGGGCAAGGCCAGGGGTTGCGGCAATGGTTGCAAACGTCAGAAAAGGCCGCCTGCAGGGCGGGAATATCGTTCTGCTCCATGATGCGGGCGGGGATCGGAGCCAGACCATTGAGGCGTTGCCCGGGATCATCGATTACCTGCAGGCCAGGGGGGACAGCATTATTAACCTGTCCGCGATGCTTGGGATCCCGCTGGAGCAGTTGATGCCGCCGGTTCCCCGGAATCAGCGGTCCATGACCAGGGCGGTGAGCGAAGGCGGGTTCAAGGCCATCCATGCGGTGGCGGAATTTTTCTGGGCCTTTATGATCGTGGCGACCGCCCTGGTTGTGGTAAGGACCTTAATCGTGGCCTGGTTGGCGATCCGGAGCCGAAGGGCCGGCGAGGCCGGGTTGCCGCCCTGGCCCCCGGCCTCTGGCGCATGGCCGCCGGTAAGCATCCTGATCGCCGCCTATAATGAAGAAAAGGTTATCGGCCAAACACTGCGGGCGGTACTGAACAGCACCTACCCCGGCGAGATCGAGGTGGTGGTGGTCGATGACGGCTCCAAGGACAAAACCGCCGAGATCGTGGCCGGGATGGCGCACAGCGAAGGGCGCCTCCATCTGCTCAGGCAAATCAATCTTGGCAAGGCCATGGCTTTGAAGACCGGGTTTGATGCGGTTCGCCACGAGATTGTGGTCAGTCTGGACGCCGACACCCAATTCGCGCCGGACACCATCGGCGAACTTGTCCGGCCCTTTGGTGATCCTGCAGTGGCTGCGGTTTCAGGGCGGGCCAGGGTCGGCAACCCCAAGACCCTTGTCGCCCGGTTCCAGTCCCTTGAATATACCTGCGGCTTTAATCTGGATCGACGGGCCTATCACCTGCTCAACTGCATCACGGTGGTGCCGGGGGCGGTCAGCGCCTTCAGGAAGAGCGCGGTTTTCGCGGCCGGCGGGATCAGCACCGACACCCTGGCGGAGGACACCGACCTTACCTTGAGTCTGCACCGGCGTGGGCTTAAAATCTGCTATGCCCCCAGGGGTGTGGCCTGGACCGAGGCGCCTGAAACCATACGGGCCTTTGCCAAGCAACGGTTCCGTTGGGCCTTTGGCACCTTGCAGTGTCTCTGGAAACACCGGGAGATGCTTTTTAATGTGAAATATCGCGCGCTGGGCTGGTTCAGTCTGCCAAGCGCCTGGTTTTTCAATATCCTGCTGGTGGCGCTCGGCCCGGTTATCGATGCCATTCTGCTGCTCTCGCTGCTGATGAGCCCGGCCAACAGTATTCTCTATTTTTATTTTCTGGTCTTTCTCGGGGCCGACCTGCTGCTGGCCGCGGTTGCCTGCCTGATCGAAAGGGAGCCGTTGTCCCAGATCTGGCTGGTCCTGCCCATGCGGTTCATCTACAGGCCGGTGCTAAGTTTTGCGGTCATAAAGGCCATTGTCAAAGCGAGCAAAGGGGTGTTGGTCGGCTGGGGCAAACTCGACCGTACCGCCTCGGTCACGTACAACGCTTGAGGAAAAGGCAGGCATCATGAAGGCAATGTTTACGAGATCTTCAATCGCCGGAACAAAAACAGCTCTTGGCTGTGTCGCTGTTGTGCTTTTTTGTCTGGCTCTGGGCGCCGGCTGCCAACCCGAGGAACCCGCCCGGGCCAAGGATCAAGGCCCGCAAGAACTCATGATGCCGGACAAAGGGGCCTACACCGGGGCGTATGTGGATTTCGGCGAGGGCGAGGACAATGTCACCTTTGATGCGATAAGAGCCTTTGCGCAGATGACCGGCAAGCACCTTGCCGTTGTGGCCTTTGGTAATTTCTGGGGGGAACAGGCCTTCCCCGCAAAAACGGTGGACATCGTTTCGGGATACGGGGCGATTCCGCTGATCTACTGGTCACCCTGGGACAGGCCCTACGCGGAAGACCACGGGCCGGATCGTTTTAATCTGCCCGATATCCTGGCGGGCAAGTGGGACGCCTATATCGACCAATGGGCGGATGCGGCGCGGAACTACGGGAAACCCATGCTGGTGGCCTGGGGGGTTGAGATGAACGGCACCTGGTTTCCCTGGTCAGGCGTCTATTATGGGGGGAGCAGGGTTATCGGCCGGAAAGACGGACAGCCCCTCCATGCCGGGCCTGAGTTGGTGAAGCAGGCATACCGGTATGTGGTTGATCGGGTAAGGGCGCGGAAGGCGGACAATATCCTCTGGGGTTTTCAGGCCAACCATTACACCATGCCCCATGCGCCCTGGAACATGATGGCCAATTACTATCCCGGGGCGGAGTACGTGGACTGGCTGGGGTTAAGCGTGTATGGAAAGATGCTCAAATCCGAGGACTGGAACTCTTTTGATCATGTGATGGATGCCCCTTATCAGGAAATCTGTCAACTGGACCCGCAAAAGCCTGTGATCCTGGCGGAATGGGGCGTTGGTGAATTTCCGCCGGCCAACAAGGCCGAATTCCTCACCAAGGCCTTTGCTGATCTGCAGACGAAATACCCCAGGGTCAAAGCCGCGGTCTATTGGCATGAACGCTGGGAAAACAAGGACGGGAGCTACAGCAATCTCCGGGTCAATTCCTCCCCCGAGGCCCTTGATGCCTACCGAGGCGGGGTGGCTGCCCCGTACTGGATCGACCGCCCACAATTTCGCTTGCGGCAAAAACCTCTGGCATCCCCCTGAGGGACAGTGAATACCTGTCCACAACACAGGCCCGCCGCCCATATTTTCCTTGACTTCATTTTTGAAACAGCCGTAGTCTTTTGAGAGAAACGGGGGTGCGCGGCGGGTTGTTCCATGAAACAGGGCCGGGAAGATCAGGGAGGAAAAAATGCAACCATG
Source organism: Deltaproteobacteria bacterium (assembly GCA_021822005.1). GTDB lineage: Bacteria > Desulfobacterota > Desulfobulbia > Desulfobulbales > Desulfurivibrionaceae > Thiovibrio. Next base: position 3,276 of record JAJZSH010000303.1, read on the forward strand.
TGATTTTGTCTTGTTCGGAGCCCATGGCGATCTGGCCACCCGCAAGCTGGTGCCTTCGCTTTACCAGCTGGACAAGGCCGGGCTCCTGGAGCCGGAGCTGCGGATTGTCGGGGTGGCGCGCCGGGAGATGGGTGCCGACGAGTATGTCGCCCTGGCCA
>JAJZSH010000304.1 GCA_021822005.1 Deltaproteobacteria bacterium
GCTATCGAAAAGCCTGGCTGGTGCGGTTCCAGCACCCGGGCCGCCACCCGGGGATTGAGGAGTAGTTGCCGGAACTCTGTATTTCCCTTCTGCTGCCACCGCCCTGGGTGTCCGCCTTCGCAGGCTTGCCTCCCGTTGTCCCGTGTTACTTTCGGTCTATGAGCAAGGGGCGTGCCAAGGTCACTTTGCGGGCCGACTGTTTTCCCATCACGACACAAGTACCACCAAAAAACGAAGAGATAGTTTCATGCCCCATCGCTTGTTCAACCTTCACCCCCAACCCCAATTGGCAGATTATTTAATCAATAGGGCTAATAATGATTCCTCGCTAAAAAGCAAAAAGACGCATAATGCGCCCATCGCCGCCTAACGGCCAACATCCGCTCCTTTCTTTAAAAAAAAGCTGTAATTACAGATCATTAAATAACCGGCAGCCAGAACAGCCACCGCGGTCGACCGCCACCAATGCCCCGGCAGCAGCAGGGATCGCAATACAAATACATCAATTATTTAAAATAGTTGAGATAGAAGACGAGCTTTGCGCCTACCCCATCGCCCCAACGACCGAAAACTTTGCCTCGCCAGGGGAGAACAACCGGCAATACCCTCCGCCGGAGCGAACGATGGCGGAACGGCTCTCCGTCAGATGCCCCGTTCACCCCAAGTCCGGAGCGACCGGAGAGGAGCGCGATAGCCGGCGCGCAAGCCTTGCCGCACTCCTGCCAAAATTGAAAACAGGGCATCCAAAAAGCTCCGGGAGATCAACAGAACGTTGCAAACGGCGGGGAAGGTGGAGAAGGCCGCGGGAAGCGGCAAGAAAAGGCGCAAAAAAGGCGGGGCGCCATGGGCACCCCGCCTTGGGTCAACTATACAACCGCGGGTTCAAATCATACACGACATCTTGACAACGACGCCGTGGCGGCGGCCGCTTTTTCTCAGTGGCCAGCCTTGCCGGATTTCTTCGCATCGGCCCCGGTCAGCCGGTTGTACCCCTTGACCCCCACGTGGCAGGTGGCACAACGGGTATTGGAGGCAAAGGCCATATTGCCGTCATGGCAGGCGCCACAGTACTTACCCTTGTACAGGGAAGCCATGGTGAAGTCCGGTTTTTCCTGAGCAGTACCGGCAGCCATCTCGAAAATGGCGTCGTGGCAGTTGTCGCAGCTCAGGCCCGCGCCCATGGTATGGGTTTTATGGGAGAACACCACCGCTTTCAGCGGCTTGGTCCAGATGATCGGGTTGGCCGGACCATAGGTGCTCTCATCATACGCCTCTTCCTTCGGCTGCGCCTTCCGCTGCCCACCAGTCACCTGGCCGGCAAAGGCAAAAATGCCTGCCAGCAGGAGCACGCCACACAGAACGCCAACGCTCTTTTCTACGCGCTTCATATCGCCGTCCTCATCCCACTAGGTTTTAGTCGTTCATGTAGAATACGTTGGGCATGGCGCCGGTCTCCGGCCGCAGTACCCAGACGATCTTCTCCGGCCGGTGAATCAGACGGTAGGCCTCGCTGCCCGCATCGGTCAGATCGCCGAAGATCCGGACGCCCGCCGGGCAGGCGGCGGCGCAGGCGGTCTTGGCCTCACCCCTCAACAGCCGGGTGTCGATGCAGAAGTTGCACTTGTCAACGGCGCGGTTTTCTTCCTTGAAATACCGGGCATTATAGGGGCAGGCCGCCATGCAGGTCTTGCAACCGATGCAGCGCTTGTAGTCCATCATGACGATGCCGTTGGTCTTGTCCTTGTAGGTCGCGGTGGTCGGGCAGACGCGCACGCACGGCGGCCGGTTGCAGTGGTTGCAGAGCACCGGCATGAACAGCCGCTCGCTCTGCCCCTGCCCCAGGTCACGTACCTGTTCCAGGATCTTGGTGCGGTAGCCGTAGAAAGGTACCTGATTGGTCTTGACGCAGGCCTCCATGCAGCGCTCGCAATCGATACAGCGGTTCTGCCGGATAACCATGGTGTAGTGCGGCTTGTAAGGAAACTTGCCCGCCGGCGGCACCGGGCCCATGGGGCCCATCTGGCCCCGGGCGTCACGCGCCGAGGTCAGGGAAAGAACCGAGCCGCCGAGAAACACGCCGGTCACGGCGAGGCCGAACCGCAGGAAACGGCGGCGCTCCTCCGATGGCAGCGTCTCCGCGCCATCGTCTTTGAGTTTTTCCAATTCGTCGATTTTTATCATTCCAGTCTCCCCCTCGAGTTACCAGCCAGGATGGCCCCTTATGCGCACCTTCCCCGTTTTTTACCCAACACTATAGAAGAACCCCCGAAAGACGAAACAAAACCTCTTTACAAAGTAATTTTGCCATAATTTGCTAAACCCGCGCGTCATTCTAATTTGACAAGCATGCATGTCAAGTTAATTTTTTAGTTAATGACTTACACACCTGCGTCTCCGCGGGCGATGAGGGAAAGCACACCATAATCGCGGCGGAAAATGTTTTTTTCTGGTATCTGGTATAGGAAGATACCTGGACCCAATCCCGGGTGTCCCCGCGGACACCTTCCCCAACACGAACCGCACAGGCCATGCCCGATCAGGATGCCCACGCCATACCTCCCGCCTCCCAAGTCAGGGAGGCGGTGTTCACTGTTGACGAGCAATGGCGCATCTCCTCCTTCAACAAGGAGGCCGAATCACTGCTCGGCCTTGCCAAGGGCGAGGTGCTCGGTAAAAGCTGCCAGGAGGTCTTCGGCAGTACCGGGCGCTTCGAGGCGTTGTACGGCCTGTACGGCCCCCTGGCCGCCGGTCGCGGCCTGCACAATTTCCGGGTCGTGGTCAAAAAAGCCGAAACGAACGACAGCACCATCGTCCTGGTCACTGCCATCCCGATCCCAAAGCCCGACGGCCGGATGGCCGGCGCCATCATCGCCCTGCGCGACGCCGCCGACCCGACCCTGGCCTACACCATGGTGCTGAACAGCATCGCCGATGGGGTCTTCACCGTGGACCGCGACTGGAACCTCACCTCCTTCAACAAGGCGGCGGAACAGATCACCGGCTGGAGCCGCACCGAGGTGCTGGGCAAGCCGTGCAACGCCGTGTTCCATTCCAGCGCCTGCGGCGAGAACTGCGTCCTGGCCCACAGCGTCGAGTCCGGCTCGCCGATCTGCAACCGCTCCGTCTTCATTAAAGGAAAGGATGGCAACACCATCCCCATCTCGATCAGTGCCGCGCCGCTCACCGGTCCCGGGGGCGACGTCATCGGCGGGGTCGAGACCTTCCGCGACCTTACCGCGGTGATGACCAAGGACCTGGTGCTCGAAAGCATCGCCGACGGTGTCTTCACCGTGGACCGCAACTGGCGGATCACCTCGTTCAACCGGGCGGCCGAGACCATCACCGGCTGGAAGCGGGAGGCGGCCATCGGCAAATCCT
>JAJZSH010000305.1 GCA_021822005.1 Deltaproteobacteria bacterium
CGCGATGGGATCAGCGGCCCTGGAAATGGGGCGGCCCACCACCACCTGATCGGCGCCGCTTTTAATGGCGCGGCCGGCGGTCATGATCCGGGTCTGGTCGTCGGCGGTGTCGAGCACATTGGCGCCCGGCCTGATCCCCGGCGTGACCAGCAGCAGCCTCTCGCCAAGCCCGTCCCGCAACCGGGCCGCCTCAAGGCCGGAGGAGACCACCCCGTCGCAGCCCAGCTCCAGCGCCCGTTTGGCCCGAAAATAGACCAGATCCTCAATGGACTGGGTCATGCCCATGGCCCGCAGGTCTTCTTCGCCAAAGCTGGTGAGCACGGTCACGGCCAGCATGCGGATTTCGCCCCTTTCCTCCAGGGCCGCCCGGATGATCGGGTCATTGCCGTGGACGGTGGCCAGGCTCACCCCGTGTTTTCTCAATTGGGCCACGGCCAGCTTGACGGTTTCCGGGATATCGAAAAACTTGAGATCAAGCATCACCTTGTGGCCCCGGTCAACCAGCCAGTCAACGGTCTGGAACCAGTCGGCCATGAAAAGCTGCAACCCGACCTTGTAAAAGCCCAGATGGGATTCGGTTTTTTTCACCAGCTCCCTGGCCTGTTCCGCCGTTTCCACATCAAGGGCCAGGATGATCCGTTCTTTCAAGGGAATATCTTTCACGCGCTACCTTCTTCCTTTTTCCTTGTGGCCCCTTCTAGTGGATATCCACCTTCACCCGGCCGCTGACATCATAGGAATCCTTCTGCATGTCATAATCCATCCCCTTGCCGTGGATGTCCATGCCTTTGCCGGTGATCTGCACCGGCGCCGTGGTCGTGATCTTTCGGGCCTGATCATCATAGCTGATGCTGTCGGACTGAACCAGCATGCCATTCTCGGCCTGCACCTTGACCCCGTTTCGCATGATGAGGATTTTCGCCTTGCTGTTGTATTCGCCTTCCTGACCGGTGATGACAAACCTGCGTTCGGCGTTTTTAAAAACCTGCGCCTCCACCGTTTCCAGCTGCATTCTGTCCTGATCTTCTCCGGCATAGAGCCGCCTGGCCTGGATCTGCCAGTCCCGCGCCCCGTTTTTCAGCTGGGAAAACAAGACCCCCTCCATGCTGAAACCAGCGCCGGTGGTCGTTGCCTGGGGAGCGGCAAGGCTTACGGCCAGGCCGCCGCGCGGAGCCAGAACCCTGGTAATTGCCCTGCCCCAGATCGGCCAGGACAGCAAAAGAGTCACGGGCAACAACCAGAGGATATTGCGGAAGCCGGTCATCATCGCAGGTACCGCCCAAGCAGCTCTTCCCGCAAACCCCTGGCTTCGATGATCAGGTCGCACAGCTCCCGCACCGCACCCCGGCCTCCTTCCCGCCGGGTCACATAATGGGCAACCGCCTTGACCTCGGCCACTCCGTCCGCCACCGTTACCGCCAGGCCGACCCGGCTGAGCAGGGGCAGATCGAGCCAGTCATCCCCCATGTAGGCGACCTGTTGGGGGGAGAGCTTCTGTTCGGCAAGAATCCTGTCAAAGGCCTCGATCTTGTTGCGCACCCCCTGATAAACATGGGCCAGCTTCAGGTCCTGGGCCCTCCGCTGCACCGCCTCGGAGCTGCGGGCCGTGATCAACCCCACCTCGACGCCGGCCTCCCGCAGGAGACGGATGCCAAAGCCGTCCTTGATGTTGAAGGCTTTCAATTCCGTGCCGGCATTACCGTAGACGATGGAGCCGTCGGTGAGAACCCCGTCCACATCCAGAAGCAACAGGCGAATCTCCTTGGCCAGCGGCAGGCAGCTGCGCCAAACATAGCCGCGCTCGTCCTGTTCGGTTCGAGCCAGAGCCCGCTGCCGCAACCCCTCCATCACCTCGCAGTCGGAAGGATATTGCCCGCCTGAAATGCCGCAGGAACCTGGGTCGGTCATATCCCTGACTCCCCGGTCTGACGCTGGATAAGGATATGGATCTCCAGAAGATGGGAGAGCAGGGGCTCCACCCCATTGAGGGGCATGGAGTTGGGCCCGTCGCACAGGGCCTTGGCCGGATCGGGATGGATCTCCATGAACAACCCGTCGATCCCGGCCGCCACTGCGGCCCGGGCCAGGGTTGGAATGAACTCGCGCTGGCCGGCGGAGCTGGACCCTGCCCCGCCGGGCAGCTGGACGCTGTGGGTCGCATCGTAGATAATCGGACAGCCGAAGGAGCGCATCACCGGCAGGGAGCGCATGTCGACAACCAGATTATTGTAGCCAAATGTTGTGCCCCGTTCCATGAGCATCAGCCGGTTCTTGGCCACCGCGTTGATCTTGCTCACCGCATGCTGCATATCCCAGGGCGAGACAAACTGACCCTTCTTAAGGCTCACCACCTTGCCGCTCCGGGCCGCGGCCACCAGCAGATCGGTCTGGCGGCAGAGAAAGGCCGGAATCTGCAGGACATCCAACACCTCGGCGGCCGGCCCCACCTGGGCCACCTCATGCACATCGGAAACCACCGGCACGCCAAAATCCCGGCGGATATCGGCCAGGATCCGCAGACCCTCGTCCAGGCCGGGGCCTCGGAAGGAATCAAGCGAGGTCCGGTTGGCCTTGTCAAAGGAGGCCTTGAACATATAGGAGATGCCCAACCGACCACAGATTTCCTTAAGTCCAGCGGCGACCTCGCGGCACAGGGCCGCCGATTCGATGACGCACGGCCCGCCGATCAATAAAAAAGGCCGGTTGGGACCGACCTCAAAAAAATCATGGATACGCACAGGCTCCACTTTTGCTCTCCTTGATGGGATGGAAAAGAACACCGACCTTCTGGTTAGATAGGGCTATCAAGCCAAAGACAAAATCGAGCATAACCAAAAGTGGTAATTGTTCAGCAGCGCCGCGTTGCTGCTGCTGCAGATGCTAGGAAGAAGCCCGCGAAATGTGCTGTCGCACATGAGCAGGCTGATGACAACGCAGATGCGGTGCTGCTGGACAATTACCCTAGAGCCCGGCGTTCTCCAGGGCCGCCTTGATAAAATCCTTGAACAGAGGGTGCGGCTTCATGGGCCCGGATTTGAATTCCGGATGGAACTGGCAGCCCAGAAACCACGGATGGTCGGGCAGCTCAATAATCTCCACCAGCTTCTCGTCCGGCGAGGTGCCGCTGATGATGAGCCCATGTTTCACCAGCTCGTCCTTGAAGGCGTTGTTGAATTCGTAACGGTGCCGATGCCGCTCTTCAATCTGGTCTGCGCCATAGGCCTTGTGGGCAAAGGTGCCCTCCACCATCTTGCAGGGATAGGCCCCCAGCCGCAGGGTGCCGCCCAGATCGGTGGATTCGTCCCGGATCTGGATTTTGCCGGTGCGGTAATCATACCACTCCTTGATGAAATAGATAACCGGATGC
>JAJZSH010000306.1 GCA_021822005.1 Deltaproteobacteria bacterium
TCTGCGGCCACGAATTCGAGGCCCTGGTCATGGGCAAGGATCAGCCGGTCTGTCCGCAATGCCAAAGTACAGAGCTGACCAAACAGATGTCCATCTTTGCCGGCCGTATCGGCGACAAGGGGGGGTCCGACAGCTCCGGCGGCGGCTCCAAGTGTTCCGGCTGTGCAGGTGGAAGTTGCAGCTCCTGTCATTAAGCCGTTGTAACAAAATAATGTCTTTATCTGGATGGCCAAAACGGCGTAAAGAGCCGGAACGAAATGGTCAAGAACGCAGAGGTTATTTCGTAACGGCTCCTAAGCAGGGGAACAGTTGATGCAGAAAATAATCAGAATCGGCACCAGGGCAAGCCTGCTGGCCCTGACCCAATCCACCTGGATCAAAGGACTGATTGAGGCCCGCTATCCGGCAACCACGGTTGAACTGGTGAAGATCATCACCAAGGGCGACAAGATTCTCGACGTGCCGCTGGCCAAGGTGGGCGGCAAGGGGTTGTTCGTCAAGGAAATCGAAGAGGCCCTGCTCCGGGAAGAGGTTGATATCGCCGTGCACAGCATGAAGGATGTGCCTGCCGAACTGCCCGAGGGGTTGCACATCGGCATCATCACCAAGCGGGAAAACCCGTTTGACGCCTTTGTCTCGAACACATGCGCCACCTGCCGAGACCTGCCCGCTGGCGCCACCGTGGGCACCAGCAGTCTGCGACGCAAGGCCCAGCTTGCCAATATCCGGCCGGACCTTGTCATTGAAGACCTGCGGGGCAACCTGGATACCCGGCTGCGCAAACTCGACGAGGGCCGGTACGATGCGATCATCCTGGCCGCCGCCGGTCTGAACCGGTTGTCGCTCAGCGACCGGGCCAAGTCTTTTTTCACGGAAGAAGAGATGCTGCCTGCCGTGGCCCAGGGCGCGGTGGGCATCGAATTGCGCCGGGCCGCCCAGGAGTTGCTGGCCGGGCTGCTCTTTCTGGATCATCTGGAAACCTCCCTGGCGGTTCGGGCGGAACGCGGCTTTCTCCACCGGCTTCAGGGCGGCTGCCAGGTGCCGATCGCCGGATTTGCCCGGCTTGACGAAGGCAGGCTGCAAATGACCGGAATGGTCGCGTCCATAACCGGAGACCAAACGGTGCGGCTTGAGTTGCGCGGTGATACCTCCGATCCCGAGGGCCTGGGGGTGCGGTTGGCGGAAAGGTTGCTGGCCGAAGGCGGCAGGGAGATCCTTTCCGAGGTTTACGGCCACACCATGGAATGATGGCGTCGCAAAAAGCCCGATCTACTGCGGTACGACGGACTTTTTTCGAGTCCGCCATGGAAGAAGACGCTCCCCATAACCGGACGCCAAACCGGCCTGGCCGGTTTTTTTATTGAGAAAGATAATGACAGCACACAGCGACAAAAAAGCGATACGTTCCAAGGGCAAGGTCTACCTCGTCGGCGCGGGGCCCGGCGACCCCACCCTGATCACGGTGAAGGGGCTGGAGCTCCTCAAAAGGGCCGAGGTGCTGGTTTACGACTATCTGGCCACCCCCAAGCTTCTCAAGCACGTACCCAAGGAGGCCGAGCTGATCTACGCCGGAAAAAAGGGGGGGAGCTGCCACGCCCATACCCAGGAGGAGATTAACCAGATGCTGGTGGATCATGCCGGCGCCGGGAAAATCGTGGTGCGTCTTAAAGGCGGCGACCCCTTCATCTTTGGCCGGGGCGGGGAGGAGATCGAAGAACTGGCCCGGCACGGCATCCCCTTTGAGGTGGTGCCGGGCGTCACCTCGGCCACCGCCGCCGCCACCTATGCGGGCGTGCCCATCACCCACCGGAAATACACCGCCTCGGTGGCATTCATCACCGGCCATGAAGACCCCACCAAGGACACCTCCAATATCGCCTGGGACAAGATTGCCACCGGCATCGGCACCCTGGTATTTTACATGGGGATCAAGAACCTTTCTTTTATCACCGAAAATCTGATCAAGCATGGCCGCGCCCCGGAGACCCCGGTGGTGGTGGTGCGCTGGGCCTCCACCCCGATCCAGCGCTCGGTGGTCGGCACCCTGGCCACCATCGCCGAGGTGGTCAAAAAGGAAAAGATCACCCCGCCTGCCCTGATCGTGGTGGGCGAGGTCGTCAAACTGCGCGACACCATCAACTGGTTCGAGAAAAGGCCGCTGTTCGGCAAACGCATCCTGGTGACCCGGACCCGCGAACAGGCCAGCGAGCTGGTCCGCCTGTTGGAAGATCAGGGGGCGGACTGCGTGGAGGGGGCCACCATCGCCCTTGCGCCGCCGGACAGCTGGGACCCCCTGGACGCGGAATTGAACCGGCTTGGCGACTACCAGTGGCTGGTATTTACCAGCATCAACGCCATCCGCTTCTTCTTCACCCGGCTCTTTGAACGGGGCATGGACTGCCGGGCCCTGGCCGGGCCGAAGATCGCCGTGGTCGGCACGGCCACTGCCGACGTTCTGAAGGAGTACGGCATCATCGCAGATCTGGTGCCTGAGGAATTCACCGGAGAGGGGCTGGCGGCAAGCATGGTGGCGCAGGGGGTGCAGGGCGGCAAGGTTTTGCTTCCCCGCGCCAAGAAGGCCGGTGAGGTCCTGCCGGAGATCCTCCAGGAGAACGGGGCCGAGGTTGCGATTGTACCGGTGTACCAGAATGTCCGGCCCAGGGATTATGACCTGGTGCGCCAGGAACTGGCCGAAGGCGGCATCGACATGGTCACCTTCACCAGCTCGTCCACGGTGACGAATTTTCTGGAGATGCTGGGTCCGGAGCGTGAATCGCTGCTGGCCGGGGTCAAGGTGGCGACCATTGGTCCGATTACCGCCAGAACCGCGGAAAAGGCCGGGCTTGCCATTGATGTGCAGCCAAAGACCTATACCATCCCGGCCCTGGTGGAAAGCATTCTTGATTTTTACGAAAAATAACCTGCCCGACCAGGCCCTCCCTTCCCCTGAAAAGGGAGGGCCTATCTTCTCAAAAGCCCGCTGGCTGGCCCCACACACCGGACATTTTTCCGGGGCCTCGCCCTCGCAGGTATAACCGCACACGCTGCAGACATGGAAGTCCGCTTCCTCCTGGCTGCCCTGAGTATCCAGGGCCTTCTGGTAGTACATTTACAACAAGGAGACAATGTTGCCGACCCGCTCACGGAAATGTTGCGCTGCGGGGCTCGACAGCTGATTGCCACAAGCTGTCGAGGCCGAGTTGCAGGCCTTTGCGCGGAGGCCCATCTCCGCTTTTTTTTCCGTCTTGACTTTTTCTGGCAAAATTCTTCCCTTTCGCCTACATTGCGGAATCGTGCAGGGATGGACCAACAACTGCCGACTTGAAAAATACCGGAGAAATCACATGGAAACATTCGATCAAC
>JAJZSH010000307.1 GCA_021822005.1 Deltaproteobacteria bacterium
AGAGGCCTTCCCGGCCTTGCCCCGGTCACCGGGAGGGCAGACGGGCCAGAAAATCCGCAAGCCGGGCCGGGTCGCGCAGCTCCTCCTCGTCGGCAATCGGCAGGCCGGGAAAGCGTTTCTGGATCAAGCGGACAAAGAGGCCGGGGCTGTATCCGGTTTCCCCATTCCCTTTTCCATGTACCACCACCTGCTTGCCGCAGGAGGGCGAACGGCTCTTGAGGATCAGGCCGGCAAGGGCTTCGTCTCTGAACGTGTCCAGCCGCTGGGCGGACCAGGACCGTAGCTGCCCGGTCAGGTCGCTGCGGGTGGTGATCGTCATCAGCCTTGGGTTTTCAGGATTCCCTTCAAGGCGCATGGGCTCGCGGGGGATGCCCAGACCGCATTCCGCCTCCGGGCAGAGCGGCACCAGGTTGACGAATTGGCCCAGGGCCTCCATGAGCAGAGGCTCGTGCCTGCTGCCGCCGTCGTAACGGGTATTTTTGCCGAAGAGACAGGCGCTGATTCCGATTGTGATAGGGGTGTCCATGGATGTATTGTAGCATGAAAAAAACGAGTCGGTATTGTGAAAAGCCTGGAAACCTACAGGTCCGCGACAAAAAATCAACAAGCCATACAGTCGCAACCGTTGTAATCGCGTCTTTTTGCGATTTCAACAAAAATCAGGAGGGCAAAAAAATGTCTCAGAGTTTCAGGCTCGGCGACTTTTCAATCCGCTGGCTGCAAGGCGGGGTGTTCGAGATCGACGGCGGCTCCATGTTCGGGGTGGTGCCCCGTGTGCTTTGGGAGCAGAAATGCGCCAGCACCCCGGACAATTATAATTATGTGCGGCTGGCAAATTCGCCCATGCTGGTGCAAACGGTCCATGGCAACGTGCTCATCGAGACGGGCCTTGGCAACAAGCTGACGGAAAAGCAGACGGCTTGCCTTGGCGAAAAAATGTGGCATAAATTTTGAGAGTTTTTCCTTGTTGATCCCCCGAAAAGAGGGTAACACATCAGCTCTTTTTACAACAGGGTATCGGGTGCTGGAGTTGCAGGAACATGGCTGAAAAACTAAAAATTCTGATTGCCGAAGACGAAGAGGTAACCCGTCAGCTTCTCCAGATAGCCTTCCGGGACGGGGAACAGTTTGAAACCCGGCTGGTTGCCAATGGAGAGGAGGCCCTGATTGCCTTCAAGGCCTGGCAGCCCGATATCGTTTTAATGGATATCATGATGCCGCACATGAATGGCTTTGCCACCCTGCGGGCCATCCGGCAGACCCTGCACGACACGGCCACCACGGTGATCATGGTCAGTTCAGTCACCGACAAGCAGGATATCGTGGCCTGCGCCAAGCTCGGCATCCAGGGCTATGTGCTCAAGCCCTTTCAGGTAAAAACCCTGGCCGCGACTGTGGTCGGGTATCACCGGAAGGCCAAAAAAGTCAAATAGGCCCCCTTACAGCGGCAGGATCTGGACCTCCTCCCGAACGGGGTGGGCGCCCTGCAAAAACAAGCCTTTGCGCCCGTCAATGCTGATGGGGTCGCCGAAACGGATCTCGCGGCCATTGATCTCACAGCGCTCTTCCGCCTCGTACACCTTCAGGGCGTTACAGCCCACCACACAGGTTTTTTCCAGACGGACGGTGACCACCGCCGCGTGGGAGGTCTGACCGCCGCGCGCGGTGAGCAACCCCTCGGCCATGGCGATTTCCTTGATATCCTCCGGCACGGTGTCCTGCCGGATCAGGATGAGCGGGCTGGCGGGGTCTTCCTCCTTGAGCTGCCTGATATTGGCCGCGGTGAACACGGCGCGACCGGAGAGGGCGCTGCCGGAAACGCCGATGCCGATGCCGAGCATGGCTTTCTCCAGGGCCTTGTCTTCCGCGAATACCGCAAATTTTTCCCGTTTCTTGATGGTGATCATGTCCCGGGTCTGGAGCAGAAACAGATCCTCTTCTTCCGGGCCTTCAAAGGTGAACTCGATCTCCTGGGGGTTCCAGCGTTTTTCATAGACCAGCTCCCTTGAAATGGCGAGCAGCCGGTTGTACACCTTTGGGAACCTCCTCTCCAGGCTGTTTTCCTCGGGGCGGCCGTCCAGTTCCGCCTGTTCCACCGAGATGGGCTGGGTCTTGACCAGGCCGCTCACGATATCCTCGCCCTGATCGCCTGGGGCATAATCGCCCCACAGGGCCACCCGGCTCACCTTGCGGTAGGGGTGGGCGGTGAAGAGCACGCCGCTGCCTGATTCCGGCCCCAGATTGCCGTAGACCATGGCCTGGACAATGACCGCCGTGCCCCATGCCTCGGAGACATCCATCAGGCTGCGGTATTCCTGGGTTTTCTGCGTATACCACGAGTTGAGCACCAGCTCCACCGCGCCGGTGAGCTGCTGCCACGGGTCGGCGGGAATACAGATACCCATCTGGCGGATTTTTTTCTGGTATTCAAGGGCCAGCTCCTGCATCTGGGGTGCGGAAAAATCCTTTTTCACCGTGATGCCGTAACGGGCCTTGGCCTCGTCCATCAGGGTTTGGAAAACCTCGCGCTCCATGCCCCCGGCCATGGCCCAGGACTGGAGAAAGCGCCGGTAGTTGTCCCAGGCCAGATAGTCGATCTGGCAGGACGGTGGATAGCCCTCGCCCGAAGATCCGGCAAAGCCTTGGCTGATCTCCTCGTTGAGCCCCACGTTGTGGATGGTGGCCATCATCCCCGGCATGGAGATGGCAGCGCCGCTGCGCACGGAAAGGAGCAGGGGGTTGGCCGGATCGCCGAAGCGGCGGCCGGTCTTTTTTTCCAGCTCGGCCAGGGCTTTTTTGATCTGGCCCATGAACTCGTCGCGGGCCTTGTAAAAACCCTTGACCACCGGCCAGCAGCGGAAGATCTCCGTGGTGATGATAAAGCCGGGCGGCACCGGTTTATTGTCCGTGGCCAGGACGGTCAGGTTGAAGCCTTTGTTGCCGAGCAGGATCAGGTTGTTGGTTTTGTGGTTTTTGAGGTGCAGGCTGCTTAACGCCCGGTCCGGGTTGTAGGTCATCAACAGGTCGAGATCCTCCTCGCTTAAGATCTCCTTCTGGTGCTCCAGGGTCTGGCAGATGCGGGTGATGAAGTTGTCCAGATGCTGGAGGCCGAAGGTGGTGGCGATCAGGTCCCGCATGAAGGTTTCGGAAAGCCTGAGGATGTTGCCGGGCAGATCGTCCGCTTCCCAGAGCGAGCGGTGTTTGGCCAGCAGGTTCGCCTCGCCGATATTGGGGATGATGATGGAGAGGTTGTTCTCGTGGATGTTGGTGTAATAGGTGTAGATGATGTCCTTCACCCCCTCGGTGAAGCCCCGGAAGATGTCGAGGTACTGGGTGTAGGAGAACCGTTTGATG
>JAJZSH010000308.1 GCA_021822005.1 Deltaproteobacteria bacterium
CCTGGTGGTCTCCGAGGCGTATCACCCGACCAGAACCTCCGAACTGGCCGATCTGGTGCTGCCCGCCGCCCTCTGGGTGGAGAAGGACGGCACCTACGGCCAGTCCGAGCGGCGCTATCAGTACGTGGAAAAGGCCATCAACCCGCCGGGCGAGGCGCGGCCCGATCTGATGGTGATGATCGACTTCGCCAACCGGCTCATGACCGCCATGGGCCGCGGCGCCGAGGCGAAGAAGCTCTTTGCCTACAGGAATTCCGAGGATGTCTGGAACGAGATCCGCCTCTGCTCCAAGGGCACGGCCTACGACTTCATGGGCATGACCCGCGCCCGGATGAAGAAGGCGCACGGCCTCCAGTGGCCCTGCCCCACCGAGAGCCACCCCGGCACGGTCCGGCGCTACACCTCGGAGTACGACGTGCTGGTCAAGCAGCAGGACCCCAAGGCCCAAGGCGTGCTCTTCTATGGCGCCAAGGCGGACAACAACCGGGTCACGGTCTGGCTCCGCCCCCACAAGGGGCCGGCCGAGCCGCCCGATGCCCAGTACCCCTTTGCCCTCACCACCGGCCGCCAGATCGAACACTGGCACACCGGCACCATGACCCTCAAGGTGCCGGAACTCAAGCGCTCCGCCCCGGACGCCTACCTGGAGATCAACCCGCGGGACGCGGCCAAGGTCGGGGTCAGGAACAAGGACAAGGTCAGGGTGACCTCGCGCCGCGGCTCCATCGTGCTGGAGGCCAAGGTGGTCGATGTGCCGCGGGACGGGCTGGTCTTCGTGCCCATGCACTACCCGGACCGGATGATCAACGCGCTGACCACCGATGCCTATGACGCCCTGTCGAAGCAGCCGGAGTTCAAGATCTGCGCGGTGAAACTGGAAAAGGTGTAAAACTGCCCGGCAGCGCCGCATCTGCTTTGTCATCGGCCTGCTCACAGAGGCTGGCTTCTGCGGCACCGTTGAACAGTTTTACGTGCTCAATCTGGATAGGTGTAAACAATGTAGCTTTCTCCGCCTTTCCCCCGGTGGCAGGCGTGTGCCCTGTCGCCGGGGGGAAGGTTCCTCCAACCGGCGGTGAACCATGGCAATTGCGAGTGTGATTGTGGCAACGGAGGCAGGCGCGACCGCGGCAGTAGTAACCAGCCTGGACCGTTTGCCGAACACCAAAGTCTATGGCAGCAAGGATAACGAGATCGTGACGGTGATCGAGGCCGAAACAGTGGCCGCCCTCACCGAGGGGTTGCAACGGCTGGCCGCGGTGGAACAGGTGGTCGGGGTCTATCCGGTGTACGCAGGTGTCCATGAGTAAACAGCTTCTCCGGCCGCCAGGCGCGGTACCGGAAGCGGAGTTCCTCGGCCGCTGCATCCGCTGCGGCAAGTGCGCCCAAATCTGCCCCCATCAGGCCATCCGGGTCGCCAGCCTGCTCGACGGCCTTGCGATCATGGGCACCCCGGTCATCCGCGCCCGGCAGGCCCCCTGCTATCTCTGCATGAAATGCCCGCCGGTCTGCCCCTCCGGCGCCCTGGACAAGCGGGTGCGGAAACGGGAACAGGTGCGGATGGGCGTCGCGCGCATCGACAAGAAGGACTGCCTGAACTGGCAGGGCACCTTCTGCCGGAGCTGTTACGACCACTGCCCGCTCTTCAACGAGGCGATCATCATGGACAGCGCGCTGCGACCGGTGGTGAACAAGAAAAAATGCACGGGCTGCGGGGTCTGCGAGCATGTCTGCCCGGCGGACCCGGCCGCCATCAGCATCACTCCCTTGGGAGCGGTATGAAGATCGCCCCGTTCAGAAGAGGCGTCCAGCTGCTTTCCCTTGCCGCGATGGTGGCGGTGCCGCTCCTGAACCGCCGGGGCTTCAGCGCGGTCAATGGCAGCTTCTACTCCCTGACCGTGGGCCCGGTGACTTTCACCGACCCGCTCATCGCCATCCAGCCCCTGCTGGCCGCCCTGAAATTCGACCTTTCCCTCTTGGGCTCGGCCCTGATCCCGGCCGGCATTGCCCTGGTTCTGGGCCGGGTCTTCTGCAGCTGGTTCTGCCCGCAGAACACTCTCTCCGAGCTGGGCGACGCCATCGCCACCAGGCTGGACCTCAAACGGCTGGCCACGCCCCCACCGAAGCCGCTGGTCCGCTACGCAGTGCTGGCCTTCATGCTGGCGGCCATGGTGCTGACCGGTTTCCCCCTCGCCACCCTGCTTTCGGCGCCAGGGATTATTTCGGCCCAAACCGCCCGCCTCCTCTATGAATCCTCCGTGGGGCTGGAACTGGCGTTGATCGGCCTTATCCTGCTCGCCGAACTCTTTGTGGTCCGCCGGGTCTGGTGCAACCATCTCTGCCCGGTGGGCACCCTGCTCGGCCTGTTGCGCTGGAAGAGGACCATGAGGGTGGTCATGGCCGAAGACGCGGTCCACACCTGCATCCACTGCCGCGAATGCGCCAAGGCCTGCCAGCTCGGCCTGAATCCCATGGCCGGCGGCCTGATTATTCCTCAATGCCACAACTGCGGCGCCTGCATCGATGCCTGCGAAAAAATGACCGCCGCCCGCAAACCGCTTTCCTTCCGCTTCTGAGCCAACTCGCCTTGCTGGATTGTCTTTCCTCTTGCCCCCGATTCCCAAACGGATTAGGACAGGGCCATAACTCTTTTTTGATTCAAAAAAGGGAGGTGACCCATGAAGGCCAACACCAACCATCATCGCGATACTCCACCGAATTCTCCGAGCCGGGAAAAAGACTTCCTTGATCTCTTCGGCGTCTGGTCGCGCGAAGAGGCAAAGGAGTTCAACAAGCAGGTCGATGATTTTGAAAAGATTGACCAGGAAGACTGGGCGTGAAAGAACGTCTCAGCGCGTGCCGAACGCTACCGCCGTCCGCAACTCCTTTTCTCCCGCCTCTAACCCGCCGCCCCGATTGCCCTGTTGTTTTTTCTGGACAATCTGTTTGTCAGCAAGGTACGCTTCATTCTTCTCCGAGGGTGTAGAAGCCAACCACAAGAAGCGATAAAATAGTATAAGAAAGCTACCGGTATGCCGCGTTAATCCTCTTCGGCCGACCTGCACGACCTGCGCAAAACGCTGCGAAGGTCGCTGTTTTGTGCGTTCTGTTTTCACATCTACTCTTAGCCCTACCTCTCACCGGCCTGGCACGGTGACGATATACCGCGGCCTGGTGGGTCTGCCTTGATCTTAGGCGGAGCACCGGATGCCTGGAAAAATTCCTTGCCACATACCGCTTAATCTGGATATATTTATTACCAGTTGTGGGGTTTTGTGAACAGCCTCCCAGGAAAGGGGAACGAGAGCCATGCTCGACATACTGAAAGAGATCATGCT
>JAJZSH010000309.1 GCA_021822005.1 Deltaproteobacteria bacterium
GTTGGTCACTGCGGTCACGCCGAAGATTTGGCCCAGTTCCCGGATTTCTTCCTTGGTCAGGTAGGCCAGGGGCCGGATCAGGGCGAGAGTGCCGTCGAAAAGTTCCTGGCGCGGCACCATGGTGCTGAGGTTGCCGCTGTAGAGGAGGTTCAGGAGGAAGGTCTCGATCAGATCCTCCTGGTGATGGCCAAAGGCGAGTTTGGCGCACCGGTGCTCCCGGGCCAGGGTAAAGAGGCGGTTGCGCCGTTGCCGGGCACAGTGGTAGCAGCCGCTCTTGCCTTCTTCCGCGGCCACGGCCTTGGCGCCGAAATCGGTGTGTTCGATCAGGGAGGGGAGGCCGGTCAGTTCGAGCTGCGCCGCCACGGCGCCGGTGTCGGCACCAAAGCCCATGTCGAGATGGACCGCCAGCAGTTCGTAGCGGATCGGCGCCTTGCGCTGCCAGCGGGCCAGCACATGGCAGAGCACCAGGCTGTCGATGCCGCCGGAGACGGCGACCAACACCCGGTCGCCGTCGGCCAGCATCCGGTAGTCGTGCAGGGCCTTGCCGATGCGATGGTTGCTGTGCGGAGGGAGTATCGCCACCGCGGCGGGGCTACTTCTTGAGATAGGGGCAGTTCGAAAGGCGGTCTTCCATGCCTTCGCGGGCCAGGGCCTCGCCGGTGATCCACTTGAATCCGCGCTTTGAGAAGCGGGCGAAATCCAGGATGTTCTCGGACAAGGAGCGCTGGGTTTCGTCGAAGACCCCGGCGCAGAGGGTGCGGCCGCTGCCGGCTTCGAGGAGCTTGTAGTCGAAGGCAACCGAGGCGGGCTGGGCCACGGAGTATTCGTTGCCCTGGCGGTCGCGGTAGCGATTGAGAGTGACGAGCAGAACGGCCTCGCCGCCCACCTGCTGGCAGATGGTGATGGCGGCGCTGGTCCGGCACCGGGCAAAGGTCTTGCTGCCCAAGGCGTCGCGCTCGGCAGCGGACATGAAACGGACATTCTTCTTGTCGGTCAGGTAGTCGGCAAGCAGACTGTCGAGCACTATCCGACCCTTGTCGAGCGCCTCCTGTTCGGCCGCCGGACGTTTTTTGCCCTCCTCGGCCGGCACGATGTCCACCGGCAGGACCACGATGGATTTGAGGGCCGGCACCTCCTCGGTGGCTTGTTGCGAAGGTTCTCGGGTGGCGCAGCCGGCGAAGGCCAAAGAGGCGAGGATGGCGAGGCAGTAGAGCAGACGTTTCACAGCGGACTCCTTTCCCTGCTTACAGGGAGCCTTTGGAGGAAAGCGGGCCGGCGGCGCGCGGATTGGTGCTGGTGGCCTGGTCGAGGGCGCGGCCCAGTGCCTTGAAGATCGCCTCCAGGATATGGTGGGTGTTTTCGCCGTGCAGCAATTCGATATGAAGGGTGATGCCGCCATGCAGGGCAAAGGCGCGAAGGAATTCCTTGGCCAGCGCGGTATCGAATTCGCCGACCTTCTGATCCGGCACCATGACCCCGTAATGGAGATGCGGCCGGTTGGAGCAGTCGAGCGTCACCCGGGCCAGGGCCTCATCCATCGGCACGCTGGCGCAGCCATAGCGGGTGATGCCGGCAAAATCGCCCAGTGCCTTTTTGAAGGCCTGGCCAAGGCAGATGCCGACATCCTCCACGGTGTGGTGGGCGTCGATCTCGGTATCGCCGGAGGCGGTAACGGTCAGGTTGAAATAGCCGTGCACCGCAAGCAAGGTCAGCATGTGATCGAGAAAAGGCACACCGGTCTTGATTGTTGCCTCTCCCCGTCCGTCGAGGGCGAGAGCGAGGGTAATGTCGGTTTCGCGCGTTTTGCGGTGGATGTCGCCGGTGCGTGGGGTGGATGCCATGGCGTTCCTTTCGTGGGTGAGCATGATCTTTCTGCGATGGCGCAGGCCGCTGTCGTATGTCATTATCTATACCAAGGAGCAGGCGGCCGTGGCAAGGGTTGCCTCGGGAATTTTGTAAAAACAGGCCAGCATAACGGCATCGGCGGCGGTCGCCGGCGGGGTGGTCCGGTGGGACGGGGAATGCGGGGAAAAGAGCCGCCGAAAACAGAGGATTTTTTGTTGACATCAGGGGAACCCGCTGTTATATAGAGTGCGTTTTTGGCACAGGCGACTGTATAAGCGGGAATAACTCAGTGGTAGAGTGCAACCTTGCCAAGGTTGAAGTCGCGAGTTCGAATCTCGTTTCCCGCTCCAGCGAATTATGTTAAGGTTCGAACCCGGTTTCGAGCCTTTTTCAGTTTAATCGGCACCCGGTTGCGAGGATGGCTCGCAGCAACGGGCCTTTTCGATTTTGAAGCGGGATGCCGGTAGCACGCGAACGGTTTTGAGGATGGAACGATGAAGACACCAGTGACTCCCACCAAGGAGATTGAACGCAAGTGGTATGTGGTGGACGCCGAGGATCTGATCCTGGGCCGACTCGCATCCGAGGTGGCATTCCGCCTGCGCGGCAAGCACAAGCCCAATTTCTGCACCTTTCTTGATGCCGGCGATTTCATCGTCGTCGTCAATGCCGGGAAGGTACGGCTGACCGGCCGGAAGTGGGACAATAAGATGTACTACCGGCACACCGGCTACATGGGCGGCCTCAAGCAGCAGAGCGCCAAAGAGTTGCTGGTCAAGAAGCCGGAAGACTTGGTCTACCATGCCGTACGCGGCATGCTGCCGAAGAATCCGCTGGGCCGTAAGCAGCTCATGAAGCTCAAGGTCTATGCCGGGCCGGAACATCCCCACATGGCGCAGCAACCAGAGAAGCTTGCTCTGTAACCGTTAGAGATTTGGAGTAAGGAATGGCAAAAGGCAATTTTTACGCGACCGGCAAGAGGAAGACCGCCGTGGCCCGGGTGTGGCTCACCCCCGGCAGCGGCAAGATCGTCGTGAACCAGGTGTCGGTTGACGAGTACTTCGATGGCATCGAGCAGTCCCGCTCTGCCGTGGAGAAGCCCCTTAAGGTGACCGACACCGCGGCCAAGTTCGACATCCTGGCCACCCTGCGTGGCGGCGGCAAGTCCGCCCAGGCCGAGGCCCTGCGCCACGGGATTTCCCGGGCCCTGACCGTGGCTGATCCGGAATACCGTCAGGCGCTGAAGCGCGCCGGCCTCCTGACCCGCGATCCGCGTGCCAAGGAGCGGAAGAAATACGGCCAGCGGTCCGCCCGCGCCAGATTCCAGTTCTCCAAGCGTTAACCGCCACCGTTGGGCTGGCGCTTTTTTACGGCCGCCTCAACGAGATTCAGGAATCGCAAGGGAAGGTGCCTCGGGGGGCTCCTTCCCTTTTTTATGCCGGTTGGTGTGGGGGCGGTGGCGGCCTTGGCCAGCGACACGAGAACGAGCA
>JAJZSH010000032.1 GCA_021822005.1 Deltaproteobacteria bacterium
TCTGCGCCCAGCCCGGGGTGTACAAGGCCGGCGTCAATCTCGCGGTCTATGCCTCGGCGTGGAAAAGCGAAAATGACCTCTCCGACATCTACCTGTTCTGGAACGGCTACGCCTATGGCGGCGGGGCGGGCGACGCCGCTTACGGGGTGCAGGCCCACAAGGAGCTGGTGGAGAATCTGCGCCGGGTGGAGGTGACCTTTGACAAGCACATCTCCGACGAGGGGGATTTCCTGAACTGCTGCGGCTACTTCGGCAACTACGGCGGCATGAGCGTGGCTGCCAAGACCCTCTCCGGCAAAAAGCCCCGGACCTACTACGGCGACACCCGGGACCCGGCCCGGGTCGGGGTCACCGACTTCGCCGACGAGATGCGGCGGGTCGTGCGGGCCAAACTCCTGAACCCCAAGTACATCGAAGGCATGCAGGAGCACGGCTATAAGGGGGCGGGGGACCTCTCCAAACGCATCGGCCGGGTCTACGGCTTTGCCGCCACCACCGGCGAGGTGGACGGCTGGATCTTCGCCGAGATCGCCGAGACCTTTGTCTTGAACGAGGAGATGCGGGAGTGGTTTCAGAAGGTCAACCCCTGGGCGCTGGAGGAGATCGGCCGACGGCTCCTCGAAGCCCAGAGCCGCGAAATCTGGAATCCTGACGAGGAACTCCTGGAGCGTTTAAAGGACGCCTATCTTGAGGTGGAGGGTTCCATCGAAGACACCATGGGTGAGATCACCGGCGAGTTCCAGGGCGGCAGCGTCGACATCATGACCCCCGACGACGTCGGTCACTGGAAGGCAGAGATGGGCAAGATCCTGGATGGCCTGGGGATCAGGAAATGAACGTTAAGACCTTATATCCCTTCCCGGCCATTGTCGGCCAGGAGGAACTGAAGCTTTCCCTGATCCTGAACGCGATCAACCCGGGCACCGGCGGGGTGCTGATCCGCGGCGAAAAAGGCACTGCCAAATCAACGGCGGTGCGGGCGCTGGCCGCACTGCTTCCCGAGATCGAGGTCGTGGAAGGCTGCCTGTTCGCCTTAAGTCCGGAAGAGGCGACCGGCCGCTGCGAGGGCTGTCGCCTGTGTGAACGGCAGGGTGGCGCCATCCGTCGGCCGGTGCGGGTCATTACCCTGCCTTTGCACGCCACCGAGGACCGGCTGGCCGGCGGCATCGACTTCGAGAAAACCACCCGCGACGGGAGACGGACGGTCCAACCAGGACTCCTGGCCAGGGCGCATCGCGGCATCCTCTATATGGACGAGGTCAACCTGCTCGATGATCATCTGGTGGATGTGCTCCTGGCTGCGGCCGCCGCAGGCGTTAACCGCATCGAGCGGGAGGGGATATCGCTCACGCACCCGGCCCGTTTCATCCTGGTCGGCACCATGAACCCCGAGGAAGGCGATCTCCGGCCCCAGCTCCTGGACCGTTTCGGCCTCTGCGTTGAGGTCAAGGCGGAGACCGACCGTGAGATGCGGGTTGCGACCATGGAACAGCGGGAGACCTTCGACGCCGCACCCGCCGCCTTTATTGAACGCTTTGCCGCCGAGACCAAGGCGTTGGCCCAGCGGATCGAAAAGGCCCGGCGCCTCCTGCCCAAGGTGCAGATGTCCGGCCGCCTGCGGGCCTTGATCAGCGAGTTGTGCACCGAGGCCCGGGTGGCAGGGCACCGGGCCGATCTGATCATCGAACAGGCGGCCCGGGCTCTGACCGCCTTCTCGGAACGGCTTGAGGTGGAGGATGAGGACATCACCCGGGTGGCGCCGCTGGCTCTCCGTCACCGGCAGCGTGAACCGGGACCGCCGCCCCCGCCTCAAGACGACAAGCAGCACGACCACCATGACCACTCCCATGACGAAGAGCCCCCCGAGGAAGAGAACGGGCAGGAGGAAGAGCCGAATCAGGAAGAGCCGTCCCCTGCCTCCCAACCCGAGCAGAATCCGGGCGATGCCGGCAACAGCAACGGCACGCCCGATGAGAGCAGGGAACCGACCAGGCCGGCAAATCCCGATGCCAGGGAAAAGGTCTTCGAGGTGGGAGCCACCTTCAAGGTCAAGCCGTTTACCGCAAGCAAGGACCGGGTCTTCCGGCGCGGCTCCGGACGAAGGTCACGCAGCCGGATCAGCGGCATGCAGGGGCGTTATGTCAAGAGCACCATGCCTCGGGGCGGCAAAGACCTGGCCCTGGACGCCACCCTGCGAGCCGCCGCTCCCCACCAGCGACAGCGGCAAAGCGACTGCGCCATCGCCATCCGGCCCGAGGACATCCGGGAGAAGGTCCGCGAGCGGCGGATCGGCAATTTTCTCCTCTTCGTGGTGGATGCCAGCGGCTCCATGGGGGCGCGGGGCCGGATGACCGCCACCAAGGGGGCGATCCTGTCGCTCTTGCTCGACGCCTACCAGAAGCGCGACAAGGTGGCGATGATCTCCTTCAACAAGGCCGAGGCCCGGCTCAATCTGCCGCCCACCTCGTCCATCGACATGGCGGCGCGGTTGCTGGCCGAGATGCCGGTGGGCGGCCGCACCCCCCTGAACGCCGCCCTGGTCAAGGCCGACGAGGTCCTGCGCGGCCAGCTGGTTCGGAATCCCACCTCGCGGCCCATCGTCGTGCTTATCAGCGACGGCCGCTCCAACGTGGCCCTGGCTGATGGCAAGCCGATGGACGAGTGCCTGGAACTGGCCCGGCGCCTCTCGCGGGAGGAGCGGGTCAGGTTCATCCTGGTGGACACCGAAGAGCAGGGGCTGATCCGTTTCGGTCTGGCGGCGAAGATCGCCGAGGCATTGAAGGCCCGGTATTTTCAGACTGCAGACCTGAAGGCCGACACCCTGCTGGACCTGATCAAGGAACAATAATTTTCCGTCTGACAGCCTGCAGACCAACAGACTATAGACGAACCATCTCACCTTAATCCGGAGACCCGTTACACCATGAGCTGCCAAACAATATACCCCTTTGTCGCCATCGTCGGCCAGGAGCAGATGAAGCTGTCGCTGTACCTCAACCTTATCAATCCCACCCTTTCCGGGGTGCTGATCCGCGGGGAAAAGGGCACCGCCAAATCCACGGCAGTCCGTGCCCTGGCCGATATCCTGCCGATGATCGAGGTGGTCACGGACTGCCCCTTTCAGCTTGCCCCGAGCGATGGCCTGAGCCTCTGCCGGGAGTGCTTCCGCGCCGACTGCCGGGAGCGGCGGATCACCGGCAATCATGTCGAGGCCCTGCGTCGCCACATCAAGGTGGTGGAGCTGCCGGTAGGCGCCACCGAGGACCGGGTGGTGGGCGCCATGGATCTGGAGCACGCCATCCGCAAGGGGGAAAAGCGGATCGAGCCGGGGCTGCTGGCTGCGGCCCACCGGGGCATCCTCTATGTCGATGAAGTCAACCTGCTGGATGATCACGTGGTGGACGTGCTGCTCGACGCCGCCGCCATGGGGGTCAGCACCGTTGAACGGGAGGGGATTTCATTCTCGCACCCGTCCCGCTTTGTCCTGGTGGGCACCATGAATCCGGAGGAGGGGGAGTTGCGGCCCCAGCTCCTGGACCGCTTCGGCCTCTCCGTCCGGGTGGAGGGCATCGCCGACCGCGAGTCCAGGGTGACGGTGATGGAGCGGCGGGTGGCCTTTGACGAAGCCCCCGAGGCCTTCGCGGGCCAGTGGGAAGGCCGGTCCCGCGAGCTGGTGGAGCGGATTGAGGCGGCCCGCCACCTTTACCCCGAAGTAACCATCAACCGGGAAGAACTTTTCACCATTGCCGATTTTTGCCTTGATGTCGGGGTCGACGGCCATCGGGGCGACATCATCATGATGAAGGCGGCCAAGACCCTGGCCGCCTTTGACAACCGCAAGGAGGTGCGAAAAAGCGATGTGGAGGCGGCGGCGGAGCTGGCCCTGCCCCACCGGATGCGGCGTCAGCCCCTGATGGAGATCGGCGACAATGTCAAAAAAATCAAGGAAATGCGGCGATGATCGAAGTCACTAACCTGACCAAACAATTCGGCTCCCGGACCGCCCTGGCCGGGGTCTCTTTCCGGGTCGGCGGCGGCGAGATCTACGCCTACCTGGGACCCAACGGCGCCGGCAAGACCACCACCATCCGTATCCTCACCGGTCTGACCCGCCGCGACGGCGGCGGGGTGCGGTTGAATGGCTACGATATCGAAAAGAATCCACTGGAGTGCAAGTCGCAGTTTGGCCTGGTGCCGCAACATACCAACCTGGACGCCGATCTCTCGGTGGAGGAAAATCTGCTGATCCACGGCCTCCTGCACCACATGGAGCGGCGGGAGATAACCCGGAAGACCGGAGAACTTTTGGAATATATGGAGATGAGCGACCGGCGGCAAACCGTTGTCAAGGGGTTGTCCGGCGGGCTGAAACGGCGGCTGCTGATCGCCCGTGCCCTGATGCACGCCCCCAGGGTCCTCTTCATGGATGAGCCAACCGTGGGACTTGATCCGGCCATCCGCCGGAGTATCTGGGGTTTTATCAAAAAGATCCGGAACGATGGCGCCACGATCTTTCTGACCACCCACTATATCGAGGAGGCTGAATTCCTGGCTGATCGCGTCGCCTTTCTGGATGTGGGAAAAATCGTCGCCGAGGACACTTCGGCCAACCTGATGGCCACCATCGGTCAGTGGGCGGTGGACTATCTGGATGACAGCCGCTTGCAGACCTCCTATTTCAAATCCCGTGAAGAGGCCGGCGACTATGTCCTGAACCGGGCCAGCGGCTGTACCGTCAGACGGGTCAACCTGGAAGACGCCTTCATTTCGATGACCGGGAGGAAGATATCATGACCAGAGGCTGGACAGCTGTTTACTTGCGAGAACTTTTCATCCTGAGGCGCCGCCTGGCCAAGCTCATCCCGTCATGGTCGGTGTCGCCTTTGCTCTACCTGATTGCCTTCGGTTACGCCGTTGGCCGCCATGTGGAGGTGGGGAGCCATGGCTATCTGGAGTTCCTGCTGCCGGGCCTGGTGGCCATGACCAGCATGACCCAGGCCTTCGCCATTGCAAGTGAGATCAACATCGCCCGTTTTTACTGGCATATCTTCGACGAATTCCAATCGGCGCCGATCAGTGATCTGGCCTATGTCCTGGGCGAGGTGGCCGCCGGCATGACCCGGGCGTTGCTGGCCGGCCTGGTGATTCTCATCCTCGGCGCCTGCTTCGGGGTGGTGCTCTCCTGCAATCCCCTGTTCTGGGCAGCCCTGCTGCTGAACAGTTTTGTCTTCGCCTCGCTCGCGGTGGGCTGCGCCATGCATGTCAAATCCCACGCCGACCAGACCTTGCTCACCAACTTCATCATTACCCCCATGGCCTTTCTGGGCGGCACCTTCTTCCCGCTCTCCCAATTGCCCGGCTGGGGGCAGCAACTCCTGGCGTTGCTGCCGCTCACCCACGCCGCCCACGCGGTCAGAGCCGCCGCCTTTAATGAGCCGGCCCAGACCATTGATTACCTTGTGCTGGCCGGAGTCGGCTGTCTCTGCTTCCTGTTCGCCATCTTGTCGGTTAACCGGGCCAAGGCATGAAAATACTCAAGCAAACAAACCCAGGGACTTCCGGCAATTGAAAGAAAAATCTCTGACGACCTGGTTGGGCACCCCCTGAAAACGGCAGCAGTCAGCGTAGCGGACAACCGTTTTCAGGGGGTGCTTCCGGGCTTACACCAGAAAAGACACTTTTATTTCTTGGCCATGGGCGCGGCGGGGATATTGGCCCCATGGCATTCCATACAGTTCATCTGGGCGGTGATGCCGAAATCCTTGACCGGCGCATGGGTGCTTGTGGGGACATACTTGCCGTCCTTCCAGTCATTGAGCAACTCAACAAGATGAAAAGAAACGCTTGCCGCCACCCGGGCGCACCTGTCTTTCCGCTCCGGACTGCCGATGGGGTAGCCCGAGGCCTTCATCCACTTGCCCACGGAGACGTGACACAGTGGCGAATCACTGGTGGTCTTAACAAGTTTGGTGGCGACCTTGGGATTTTTCGGAACAAAAACCGGCATGGATGTTTCGGAATACCACTGGAACATATCCTCGGTGATCAGATGCCCATCTTTGCCACCGGCAATCCTGGGGCCAATGATGGTATTGGCGACAATGGCCGCCCCGGCGTTGGAGCCGCAGACCGTACCCCAGCCCACCATGCCGCCTTCGAGAAAGACAAAGGCGTCCATGGGAAACGACTTGTACGGCTCGCCGACCTTTTCCCGCAACTGGCTGAAAACACTGCTGATGACGGCCGCGCCGCAGAAAACCCTGTACCATTCTTCGTAGGCGATCTCCGCCGTCTTGGCCGGGTCGAGTTTTTCATAGGGCCACGGCCATTTTTCGGTCGAGCCATCCTTGGCTTCAGCGGATTTCAGCAACCCGCTGAAATGAACCATGGCCGCACTTGCCGCCAGGGCACCGGTTCCTATCATCATCTGACGCCGAGAGACTCCATTGCTTTCCATGTTTTCATCCTTTTTCATTGCCCATTTCTCCTTGTCTGAATTGTATGCTTGTGCGACAGCAAATCGCGCCATACCACATTGCAACGTGCCACATCGTGGTATTTACCACCCTAACACCACGATCTTCCGACGACAATGAGGCAAATTGTCGCAGGAACAGAAGGCGCAGGTGGTGGTGGTCTGCCCCCGTGGCAAGAGCGGGGCAAAAAACAGCTAACGACTACCTCCAAACCAAGGGGGTGCCTGAAAACCGGCTTCATATACTGGAAGGGGGAATTGCGGACTGGCCCTTTACCGAGATGTTCGTCAAGGGACGTTAGAGTCAACCGGAAAAAATGGGTGCCCTGCTGGCTGCCCACTTTTTTCAACCCCGATCTTCATTCCTTTTGGGCTGCAACTTAACATAGATGAAGATGAGCAGAACAGAGAGACCAAGGACCCCGTAGAGGGCCTGATGCGAGTATTTCATGATCAGATCCTGATTGCTGCCGATGAAATAGCCGAGCCAGGTGAGAACCGTCACCCAGATCCCCGCGCCAAGCAGGGTGTAGAAGGAAAACTTCAGGTGATTCATCCCGGCAAGTCCGGCCGGAAGCGAAATGAGGTGGCGGACAACCGGCAGGAGGCGACCGATGAAGGTCGATATTTCGCCGTGCTTCAGGAAAAAAGTCTCGACCTTGGCAAACTTCTCCTCGGTGATCCAGACATACCGCCCATACTTCAAAAGAAGCGGCCTGCCCAGGTAATGGGAGGCGAAATAGTTCAGGTAGGCGCCAAAGAGACTGCCCAGCGTGCCGCAGAGAATAACAGGCAACATATCCATCTTCCCCGCCTGGACAAGATACCCGGCCGGGGGCATGACAAGCTCGCTGGGGATCGGGATTACCGAACTCTCCATCGCCATCAGGATGAAAATCCCCGGATATCCCATGGCTCCGATACTCTCCACGAGCCAGTTGATGAGATTGTGCATGTAACGCTCCTTTCTTTGGTGGTGGAGCGTCATTCTATACGGTTCGGCAAAAAAAGACGACCAAATATAGCGGGCGATCAGGTTGGATCGTTGATCCCAAGATCGGGCAGCAAGACTTTTCATCGCGCCAGAAAAATCTGGGGAGCGTCCCTGGTTTCCCTCGGAGTTTGCCGACCTGGCCGCCGCCCTCGCCCGACTGCCAGGCCCTAAAAAATACGCCCTCCTGAACAGCCGCTCTTGATCAGCAGATCGAGATCACCTGGTGCAATTTTCGTGGTTTCGATACGCTTCTCATAATCCGGCCCGGCATAGATCGGCAGGCCTTTTTCCTCCCAAACCGGCAGCCCCTCACTGTAGACATAGACGTTGTCATAGCCTTTTTCCGCGGCGAGCTTCGCGGCTTTCTTGCTTTTGCCGCATTTGCTGCCGTTGCAGTAAAAAACGATTCGGGCCGATTTAGCGGCGGGCAGCTGGTCGACATAGTCGGGAAAAAAATTTTCAGGAATATTGATCGCCCCCTTCACATGAACCTCCTGGTACTCCTCGGGATTCCTGGCATCAACAACGGTCACGGCAACACCGGAATCAAGAAGCTGTTTCAAGCTGTCCGTATCAATCAGGCCATAGCCATCCTCTGCCTTTTGTTTTTGATGGAAGGTAATCTTGTATGTGAATGCGGTTGGCTCAAGCCAGTCAATGGTTGTATCCCCCGCCTGGGCAAAGGGATACATCAGGTAGTTGACCGGTTCGCCCTGCCGGGGTGGGTTAAGAACCAAATCCCTTCCTTCTCCAAGTTTGACACGGTAGGCATCGATGCCGCCCCAGAAGTACTGCCGGGACTCCATGGTCTTCGGGGCATCCAGGGGCAATTTTTCCACCAGCATCATTTTTCTGACATCGGCCGGATCAACCGGCACCCAGCCGTACCCGGGCAGATAAAATTCGGCCCAGCAATGCTGCCAGGTGGTGATATCCTGGCTCGCCTTTTTGCCCATCCGGATTCCGAAAACCTCCCGGCTCGGAACACCCGCTGCCCTTGCCAGTGCGACATAAATGGAGCTGATATCGGCACACTTGCCGCCCGGGTCTTGCAGGAGCCGGAATACATCGCCCATACCGCACCCGCGGGTATCGGGATTCCGATAGGTGTTTTCCACGGTCCAATCATAGATGGCTTTGGCTTTGGCAAGCACGCCCTGTTTGCCTTTGGTAATTTTGTCCGCCAGCTTTTTTACCTCTCCGTCAAGGGGGCCAAGTCGAGTGGGGGCCAAATAGAGGGCATAATCACCGGGATCCCAGGCTGCCTCATGACTGGGAAAATCACGGCGGATAACCTCCTCACGCTCAGCGTGAAAAGAAAAGGTCAGATTCCGGCTCGCCGCATTCTTATCCCATCGGGCATAGAGCATGGGCGTTTTGAACACTTTGTCCGTATAAACAGCGGATTCAACAAAATTACCGGAGATTTTGACCTTGGCAATGTTCTGGTCCGCATCCGTGACCGGGTATGGTATCCAGAGTTGCACCTCTTTCCCCTTCGCTTGGTGCGATAAATCAACATCCATGGTGATAATGCCGGAGACTGTCGTCTTGGCGATCGCCCCAGGGACCACGGCGAAAAGGACAGCAAGGAATGCAAATACAAGGTGCTTTTTCAATTTATTGCCTCACGATTCAAGGGGTTTGTTATTTCCGGCAGCCGCATCCTGCCCGGTTTTTATTGTTCATCAGGAGCTGAATGAATGCGGCGAAAAAAAACGAGGCCAGGGAACCGCCCGCCAACGGGCCCAGCACATAGACGGTCAAAAAGCCGTACCCGGCATCGGGCATGGCGGCGTTGCCCCAGCCCGCCAGCCAGGCGAACAGCCGGAGTGAAAGGTCCCGGGCCGGGTTGAGCCCGGCGTGGGCGGAAAAAAGGACCGCGGCAGCCACCGAGCCGCAGCCAAAAAAGACCAGGATACAAGTACCGATGGCTTCACCGGCAAAGTCATGGAGTCGATTCATCACCTTGTGCCTCTCATGGGGAACGACGGCCCGGACCCACCGGCAAACCGGTCACCGCCGCCCCGCTTCAGTTGGAAAATTTCCGGCAACAGGCAAGAGCCCCGTCCGGTTGACCGGACCATTTTTTCATCAGCCGCAGGAACCGCTGGAACAGGAGCCACCACCGCAGCCGCCACCGCCCAGTTTCTTCTCCGAGCTCACCGCAAAACCGCCGCCCCCGCTGCAACCGCAGCCAGAGCTGGATTTGACGAAATCGACCTTGATGGCGCCGGTGGAGGCAAACATTCCGCCATCCACCAGAAAGGTGATCCCTCCTTCCTCAAACACCTTGTCGGAGTCTTTTTTCTCATCCAGGCTTAGGCCCAACCCCACCCCGGCGCAGCTGTTCTGCATGACCACCCGGATAGCCGAGTCGAGATTGTTCTTTGCCAGATGCTCCTTGAGATTGGTGATCGCTGATTCCGTTACTTCAAGCATGGTGCTCCTCCTTGTTGTGTGTTGTTAAGGCAATGGCAAACGCCATCGCCGAATTGAAGACAAAACCACGTCCCCGCCGTTTATCTCAAGGGGGCATGACCGGCATAAGCCGCACCGCGCACGCCTTGTATTCGGGGGTTCCGGCAATCTCGTCCACCCCGGGGCTGGTCAGGATATTGACCAGAGGCTCTTCGTGGTGGAAGGCCATGAACACCGAGCCGGGCCGGCTGCGCCCGGTGACCCGGACCAAGACCTCCAAGGCGCCGCGCCGGGAAACCACCAGGACCCGGCAGCCATCCTCGATCCCGAGCCTCGTCGCGTCATCCGGATGCATCTCCGCCACCTCCTCGGGCTCAAGGGCGGCGAGCCCCTTGCATCTGCGGGTCATGGAGCCGTTGTTGTAATGGGCCAGCCGCCGGCCGGTGACCAGGATGAGGGGGTACTGGTCATCAGGGGTTTCCAGGGTCTCCACGTTGCCCAGCACGGAAAAACGCCCCTTGCCCCTGGTAAAACTCTCTTGATGGAGAATCGGGGTGCCGGGGTGTTCCCGGTCCGGGCAGGGCCAGATCAGACCGTCGCCTTCCAGCCGCTCATAACGGACCCCGCCCAAGATCGGGGTACAGCGGGCGATTTCCTCCATGATCCGGGCCGGGCCTTCATAACTCATGGGATATCCCATGGCCCCGGCCAAGCGGCAGGTGATCTCCCAGTCCGGCAAGGCCTCGCCGGGCGGCTCCACCGCCTTCCTGATCCGCCGGATACGTCGTTCGGCATTGGTGAAGGTTCCGTTTTTTTCATAAAAACAGGCGGCGGGCAACACCACATGGGCCATTTCCGCCGTCCGGGTGAGAAAGATGTCCTGAACCACCACCATTTCCATCCCGGCGTAGGCGGCCCTGACCTTGTTGAGATCGGCCTGGGTGTGGAGCGGGTCGTAGCCGATGCAATACATCCCCTTGAAACGCCCCTCCCTGGCAGCCTCGTACATCTCCGGCTCGGTGAGCCCCTGGTTGGCGGGCAGCTCCGCGCCCCAGGCCTGACTCAACCGCTCCCTGGCCGCGAGATCCGCCACGTCCCGATACCCCGGCAACACATAAGGCAAGGCGCCCATGTCGCAGGAGCCCTGCACGTTGTTCTGGCCCCGCAGGGGGCAGATGCCGGCATGGGGGCGGCCCACGTTGCCGGAGGCGAGCGCGATATTGGCCAGCCCCATGACGCCCTGGGTGCCGTTGCGGTGTTCCGTGACCCCCAGACCATAGAGGATCATGCCCTTTTGCGTGGCGCAGTACAGACGGGCCGCCCGGCGCACCAGTTCCGGTGCGATCCCGGTCCGTTCCGCCATGGCCTCCGGCGCATAGGCCGCCACATGCTGCCGCACCGCCTCCAGGTTTTCGGTCCGCTTGGCGATGAATTCCCGGTTTTCCAGCCCCTCGTCCAGGATGGCGTGGAGCAGGGAGTTCAGGAGCAGGACGTTGGTGCCCGGCACCAGTTGCAGCCAGAGATCGGCCATGGCCGCCATCCCGGTACGCCGGGGATCGATGACGATGAGCCGTGCGCCACTCTTCACGGCCCGCCGCACCTTCATGCCCACCACCGGATGGGCCTCGCTGGTGTTGGAGCCGCAGACCAGAAGAACCTCCGCCCCTTCGATGTCGGCCAGCGAGTTGGTGGCCGCCCCGCTGCCTAGGGCGATGCGCAGACCGCTCACCGATGGCGCGTGGCAGACCCTGGCGCAGTTGTCCACCGAGTTGGTTTTAAACACCAGCCGGCAGAATTTCTGGGCCAGATAGTTGACCTCGTTCTCGCAGCGGGAGGAAGAGAGCACGCCAAGGGCCTCGGGCCCGTATGTCTCCCGGAGGTGGGCGAAGCGGCGCGCCGCGAAATCGAGGGCCTCCCGCCAGGTGGCCCGGCGAAAGGGTTCGTCAATCCG
Source organism: Deltaproteobacteria bacterium (assembly GCA_021822005.1). Lineage (GTDB taxonomy): Bacteria > Desulfobacterota > Desulfobulbia > Desulfobulbales > Desulfurivibrionaceae > Thiovibrio. Next base: position 11,842 of record JAJZSH010000032.1, read on the forward strand.
CTCCCGGACCAGGGGATGGGTCAACCGCTCGGGATGGCGGTGGAAATCAAAGCCGAAACGGCCCTTGACGCAGAGGTCGCCATGGTTGGGCGGGGCATCGCGCCGGGCCTTGACCTCAAGGAGCACCCCCTGCTTGACCTGGAGATCGACCTCACAGCCGGTGCCGCAGTAAGTGCAGACGCTCCGCACCCCCTCGGCCTCGCCAGGAAGGAGCGGCAGGCCAAGCTGCTTTTGGGTCAGGGCCCCGGTGGGGCAGGCATCGACGCAGGCCCCGCAGGAGACGCAATTGTCCCCGATGGTCAGGGCGATATCGGCAGGCTGTCCCTCTTCTTCCCGATACGAAACGGCAAGGGCCCTGAACTCGCAGACCCGTTCGCAGCGGTGGCAGGCCACGCAACGGTTGGGGTCGATGGTGATGAAACGGTGCGCATCGTCCGGCGCGGCCAGACGGCGCCCCGGCGCCACGGTGCCCGCCACCTTATGGTCCCGGCAGAGCGGCCGCAATTCGCACTTGGCCAGTCCCAGGCAGCCGCAGGCCAGACAGCGGGATGCCTCGCGCCGGGCCATCTCCTCGGTGAATCCCGGCTCCACCTCGGCGAAATCGCCGAGACGCCGCTCCGGCGGCCGAACCGGCATCTGCTCGCTCAACCGGATGGAAAATCCCTCGAAGTTACGCATGTCCACGTCTTCAAACTTCTTGCCCCGGCTGAAGTTGAAGCGGCCATCCGCGGGCTGGCCGGAGTCGCCCGCCAGTTCCCGGTGGATGGCCTCGGCGGCCCGCCGCCCGGCGTCCACCGCCTGGATCACCGAGCGCGGGCCGCTGACCATCTCGCCGCCCGCGTGGATGCCGGGCAGATTGGTGCGCAGGGTGGCGGGATCGGCCTTGATGGTCAGGCGGGGCGTCAGCTCAAGGCTGGCCTCCATTTCGCCAAAGGCGCGGAAGGAGCCGTCCGCTTCCTGGCCCAGGGCGTTGAACACATGAGCGCCGCTCCAGGCGAGGCGGGAACCGGCCACCGGCATCGGCCTGCGGATTCCGGCGGCATCCGGTTCGGAGAGCACGGTCCTGGCCATCTCCACCTCGAAACCACCGTTTTCGTCCTTGCGGATGGCAAGGGGTTGGGCCATCAGGAAGAACTTGACGCCCTCCTTCTCCGCCTCGGCGATGTCGCGCTGGTGGGCAGCCATCTCGGTGCGGGAACGGTCGTGGACCACAGTGACGTCGGCAGCGCCAAGACGCAAGGCGCAACGCGCCGCCTCCACCGCGACCTTGCTGCCGCCCACGATCAGCACCTTGCCGGAGAGCGGTGGCTGGCCGCCATCCGCCACCCGGGCCAGAAAGGCAAGGCCGTCCAGTGCATCCTCTCCGCCGGCCACGGCCAGGGATTTCTGGCGGCCCATGCCGGTGGCGATGAACACCGCTTTGAACCCCTGGCCCAGCAGATCGGCCAGGGTGAAATCCCGGCCCCAGGCCTTGCCGGCCCGGACATGGACCCCCATGGCCAGGATGGAGTCGATCTCGCGTTGCAGCTCCTTCCTGGGCAGCTTGAAGGCGGGAATGGCGTAGCGGGCCATGCCGCCCAGCTCCGCCGCGGCCTCGAAGATGGTGACGCTGTGGCCCTGTTTCCTCAAGGTATGGGCGGCGGCCAGCCCGGCCGGGCCACCGCCGATGACGGCGACATTGTGGCCGGTGGCCGGCCCGGGCGTCTCCGCCAACGGCCCCTGCTTGCCCGCGTGTTCCACCAGGAAGCGCTTGAGATGGTTGATGGCGATGGGCTCGTCGAGCAGCGCCCGGCGGCAGCGGGTTTCGCAGAAACGGGGGCAGACCCGGCAGACGATGCCGGGCAGGGGATTTTTTTCCCTGATCAGACGCAAGGCCGCCTCGTATTGGCCCTGGCCGATGAGGTTGACATAGCCCTGCACATTGATCCCGCCGGGGCAGGTAAGGTTGCAGGGCGCCTTGCAGTCGCCGTAATGGACCGCGGCAAGCTGCCGGAGCCGTTCGGCCCGGTGGCGCGTTAACCCAGGGGTCACCGTTTCGACCACCATGCCTTGCCGCACCGGGGTCCGGCAGGCGCGGACCTGCTTGCCGTCCGCCTCCACCAGACAGAGGAGACAGGGCCGCTTGGCGTCCGGGCGGCCGGGAAGATGGCAGAGGTGGGGAATCTCCACCCCGGCCGTTGCCGCAGCCTCCATGATCGTATTGTCCGCCAAGACGCTGACCGGTTGCCCATTGAGGGTAAGCGCTATCCGCACATCACTCATGGGACAAACCCTCCCATCAGCTCGGTTAAAACCTTATCGCACTTGTCATGCACCAGCCCGGCAATGGTCTCACGCTTGAAATCGCCGGTTTTCATCATCTCTCGTGAGGCGTTGAGCAGGCCGGTGCGGAGCTTGCGGCCCCTGGCCGCCTCAGCCGTCAGGTTGAGCTTTGCCCGCAGGGCGGTCGGCTCAAGCCCTTCGCTGCTGCCCAAAGGCCCGAGTTTCGCCGCCTGCTGAGTGAAACGGGTGATGATCTTCACGAAGTTCGGCCCCTCGGCCGCCGAGGCCCATTCGATGAGAAAGCGATCCCTGCTCACCCCCAACCGGGCAAGGGCCTCGTGCACCAGAGCGGCGGAGACCAGGGCGTGGTAGTTGCCGTCCTGATAGTGGCACTCACCGGGATGACAGCCGCCGACAAAAACCGCATCCGCTCCGGTGGCCAGCCCTTCCAGGGGAAAGGAGGGGTCGAGCCGTCCGGTGCACATGATCCGGATGACCCGCAGGTTGGGGGGATACTGATAGCGGCCCACCCCGGCCGAATCGGCGGCGGTGTAGCAGCACCAGTTGCAGAGAAAACCAAGAATCTTGGGGCTATAGGTTTGAGACATGTTGCACTCCAATGCGGGAAGCTTCTTTATGAAAGAAGTGATGTTTATTTTTTAGCGGTCCGACAATGGAGACTGGAGTGGGAATCGAACCCACAACCCTTCGTTTATAAGACGATAGGGCATCACGGGTTTGAAGTCCGCGCCGCACACCAGTACGGGATTCCAGTCTCTGGGGCAAAAAGTACAGGTTATTTCGTAACGGCTCCTAAACTCCTTCACCAAAGGCCTCGATTTGCGCCCGGATTCCCTCCAGGGTGAAACGACCCATGTCGATGGCCATGGTGGGACAGCGGGCCGCGCACACTCCGCACCCTTTACAGGAAGCGGTCAGGGTTTGCGCCTTGCGGGGCTTCGCCTCCTTATCGATCTTGATGGCCTTGTACGGACAAAAAGATTCGCAGGCTCCGCAGCCGATGCAGAGATCCGGATCGACATGGGAAACAATGGGTTCCGGAGAAATGGAACCCTTGGCCAGGGGCTGACAGGCCCGACCCGCTGCCGCCTGGGCCTGGGCAATGGTCTCGTCCATGGTCTTGGGTCCATGGGCCAGGCCGCAGACATAGACCCCGTCCACCGCCAGATCAACCGGCCGCAGCTTGACATGGGCCTCCAGATAAAACTTCTCGGCGGTGACCGGCACCTTGAGCATCCTTGCCAAAAGCGACGGGTCTTCCGGCATGATCCCCACCGACAGGATCAGCAGATCGGCTTCCCGCTCCACCTCTTGCCCGAGAATCGGGTCGAAAATCCCGACCTTGACCGGACTTGCCTTGCCGCGCCCCGCTCGCACCCGGGGCGGATTGTCCGCAGCATAGCGGGTGAAGATCACCCCCAGTTCCCGGGCCTTGCGGTAATCGTCTTCCAAAAATCCGTAGGCCCGCATGTCCCGGTACAGAACGGTGATGGCCAGCTCGGGATCAAGGGCCTTGAGGCGCAGACCGTTCTTCAGTGCCTGACCGCAGCAGACCCGGCTGCAATAGCTCAAATCCTCGCCCCGCGAGCCCACGCACTGGATCATCACCACCTGCTTCATTTTGCCGGAGAGCGGACGGCCCGAGGCCAGCCGGTCTTCGAGTTCCAGCTGGGTCATGACCCGGTCGGAAACGGTGTACAGGTACTGTTGCGGCTCGTAGGCCCTGCCGCCGGTGGCGATCACAGCCACGCCGTGATGCACCACCTCGCTCCCCGTCTCCCCGGCGATGGTGGTGGTGAAGTTGCCCACATAGCCGGAGATGCCGGCCACCGTGGCCTTGATGCGCACGGTTATCTGCGGATGGTGTGTCACCCTGTTGATCAGTTCTTTTACGGCCGTGCGCGGGTCATTGCCAAAGCGGTCAGCGGTGAGCAGCAGAGCCCGGCCACCCAAAATGTCCCCCTGCTCAACCAGAGTGGTTGGGAATCCCTGCTCGGCAATGGCCAGCGCTGCGGTCAATCCGGCCAAGCCGCCGCCGATGACCAGCGCAGCCGGGGTGACCGGCAGCCGCTGTTCCGGCAGGGCGGTGAGATGGGCCGCCTTGGCCACGGCCATGCGGACCAGATCCTTGGCCTTGGCCGTGGCCGCCTCGGGCTCGTGCATATGCACCCAGGAGCATTGATCCCGGATATTGGCCATCTCGAACAGGGCCCGGTTCAATCCTGCTTCCCGCAGGGTGGCCTGGAAAAGCGGCTCATGGGTCCGGGGGGTGCAGGCGGATACCACGATGCGGTTCAGCTTGTGCTTTTTGATGATCTCCGTCAGATGTTGCTGGGTATCCTGGGAGCAGGAGTAGAGGTTGTCGGTGGCATAGACCACCCCCGGCAGCTCCTTGGCGTAATCACGCACCGCCCGGACATCCACCACCCCGGCGATGTTGATCCCGCAATGGCAGACAAAGACGCCGATCCGTGGCTCCTCGCCGGAGATATCGCGCTCCGCCGGAAACTCGGCCTTGATCATCTCCGTGCCGCGCCCTGCGGCGAGCTGCCCGGAACAGAGGGCCGCGGCCCCGCCGGCCTGGGTCACCGAATCGGGGATGTCCTTGGGCCCCTGGAAGGCGCCGATCACATAGACGCCGGGCCGGCTGGTGGCCAGGGGCGCGTCGTTGCCGGTTTGGGCAAAGAGATAGCGGTTCAGCTCGATGCCGGCCGCCCGGCCAAGCTGCTCCGCATCGTCCGGCGCCTCCAACCCCTGAGAAAGGACGACCAGATCGAATTTCTCGTAATGATGGTTGCCGTCCTCCGTAGCCCAGGTGAGCAGCAGCCCGCCGTCGAACACATCCTCCACCTTGGGCGGCCGGGCGTAGATCACCCGGAAATTGTTTTCGGCAACGGCCCGCTCCCGGGCCGCGTCAAAGCCCTTGCCGTGGGTGCGGACATCCATGTAGAAGAGGGTGATCTCGGCATCGGGGTCGTGTTCGCGGGCGAGAGACGCCTGCTTGATCGCGTACATGCAGCAGACCGAGGAGCAGTAGTTGTTGCCGCACATTTCATCGCGGGAACCGATGCACTGCAGAAAGGCGATTTTCCGGGGATGCCTTTCGTCCGAGGGCCGGACGATCTCGCCGCCGGTGGGGCCGGAGGCGCACATCAGCCGCTCGTGTTCAAAGGCGGAGAGCACGTCCGCAAACCGGCCCCAGCCGTACCGGCCAAGCACCTCCTCGCTCACCCTGCCGAAACCCGGGGCCAGGATCACCGCGCCCACCGGAATATCCAGAACCTCTTCCCGTTGGTCGAAACGGATGGCCCTGGCCTGGCAGACAGAGGCGCAGAGGCCGCAGGTATCGTAATTCAGCTTGAGGCAGGCCTTGGCGTCGATATGGTAACTGGTTGGCACCGCCTGCGCATAATCGATATGGGCCGCGTTGGTGATTGCCAGATTCTCGTTGTAATCGTCGCCGATCTGCTTGAGGCAGTACATGGTGCACTGGCCGCAGCCGGTGCAGACCTCCTCGTCGATGTAGCGGGGCTGTTTCCTGATTCTGGCCGTGAAGCTGCCCGGCTCGCCATCCAGGGCGATGAGTTCCGACTTGGTCAGGATTGCGATGTTGGGGTCCCTGCCCGCCTCCACCAGCTTGGGGGCCAGGATGCAGAGCGAGCAGTCGTTGGTGGGAAAGGTCTTGTCCAGCCGGGCCATGACGCCGCCGATGGCGCCGCTTTTCTCGACAAGATAGACCTTGAGGCCGAGTTCGGTGAGATCAAGGGCGGCCTGGACACCGGCCACCCCGCCGCCCACCACCAGAACTGAACCGACCGTCCGCAAGGCGGA
>JAJZSH010000310.1 GCA_021822005.1 Deltaproteobacteria bacterium
GGCACCCTGCCGCCATCGGCGGTTTCCGTGCCCATGGCCCGGATTTCCTGGTAGTAGAGATCCTCGAACTGAGCCCGGCTTTTTTTGAAGCCGGCGGTGTTGACGTTGGCCAGGTTGTTGGCGATGGTGTCCAGCTGCAACTGCTGGCCGGTCATGCCGGTGCGTCCCGAGAATAATGAGCGGATCATGCTGGTCCCCTTGTGTTTAGGAGCCGTTGGGAATAGTCATCGCCGGTAACACTGCTGTTTTCTTGACCATTCCGTTACGGATCTTTATGCCGTTTTTGCCAGTTAAATGGCAAAAACGGCGAAGTGGTAACGCCTATCCTGTCAGGCTGCCGACCTTGCGCACGGCAAGGTCGTCCAGGTCGTCCCCGGCCCGGATCATTTTCTGCTGCCCTTCATAGGCGCGGTAGAGATCGATCATCTCCGTCATTTCCGTGACGGTGTTGACGTTTGATTTTTCCAGATGTCCTTGCAGGAGCTGAAAATTCGGGGAGGCTTCTTCCGCCGCCCCATCCGCAAGGCGGAAAAGGTTCTCGCCTTCCTTTTTCAGGGCCTTCGGCTCAGCGGTGACCACAGTCAGGCGGTTGACCTGGACGCCATCGACAGAAAGGCGGCCGTCCCGGGCCACATCGACCTTGTTGCCGGTGATGGTGATGGGGCCACCCTCGCCGAGCACGGGGTAGCCGTTGGCCGTGACCAGCAGGCCTTCATTGTTGCGCTGGAAGTTTCCGGCCCTGGTGTGGCGGACGCCGGCCGGGGTCTGGACCCGGAAAAAACCCTCCCCGGAAATGGCCAGATCAAGGGGGGCGTCAGTTTTTTGAACAACGCCCTGCTGGTGGACCGTGTTGATGCGCAAGCCTTTGCCGACCCTCTGGCGGAAGCGGTTGGCCTGATAGAGCATCTCGTCAAAGGTGACGGTTTCCTTCTTGAACCCGGGCGTATCAACATTCGCCAGGTTATTTGTCACCTGGTTGAGCCGTTGCTCCTGGTTGAGCAGGGTTTCAACGCTTTCCAGCAATCCGAGCCTGTTGTGGATGAACATGGCATACCTCTCGTGTGTTTGTGTCCTGTTGATGCAAGAGGCGTGCCTGGCTTGGTGGACGGCAGGGGGAGGGGCGTTGTTGTTGCTGAAAAGATAATGAAAACGATAAGATGTGCGTTTAGTAGAGGGTGGGGTGGTTGGGGAGTGGGTGTCAAAAAAATGGATGCTGTCGCAGGAGAGTCGGTATATTTTTCCTAGCGGTGATGGGGCTCCGTGACAATGGGATTTTGATTGTTATGAGGGCGTCATCTTGCTGTTGGCCCGGTAGATAAAGGCGAGGATTTCCGCCACCACCAGGTAGGTGTCCGGGGGGATGTCCGCATTCAGGTCCAGCTTGGCTAAAATCTCGACCAAGTCGGCATCTTCCTGGATGGGGATGCCATGCTCCTTGGCCAGGGCGATGATTTTTTCGGCAAGCTCCCCCGCGCCCTTGGCGACAACCTTGGGCGCGGCATCACGGGTTGTGTCGTAGCGGAGGGCAACAGCCTTTTTTTTTGCTGGGGTATCTGGCATTATGGGCGCTGCGTTAAAGTAAGCGGTTACAGGCTACCGCATCTCCTTTGTCATCGGCCTGTTCGCATACCTGGTGTATAGCGAACAGGCCTCTTTGTCGGCACTCCTGCCGACGATTGACACGCGGATCTGCAGCACCCTGTAACCGCTTACACCTGTTGGTGCAAGCGGTATATGTGGTTGCCCGACCCCTTGCTCATTTACGATAAGTATACCCCACAACAATCGGAGCGGATGAAAAAAATGGAGTTCGGACAGATCTTGCAGGAGGGAAGGCTCGTTTCGCGGTACAAGCGGTTTCTCGCCGATGTGGCCATGGACGACGGCCGCCTGCTCACCGTGCATTGCCCGAATTCCGGCAGCATGTCGGGCTGCAGGGAGCCTGGCAGCCCGGTGCTCGTCTCCCTGGCGGACAACCCCAAGCGCAAATATGCCCATACCCTGGAGATGGTGCGGGTGGGCACGACCTGGGTGGGGATCAACACCGCGCGCACCAACGGTCTGGTGGCCGAGGCCATCCAGGGAGGGGTGGTGGCGGAGCTGGCCGGGATCGAGACGATCCGGCCAGAGGTCAAGGTGTCTCCGGAAAGCAGGTTGGACTTTCTCCTCACCCGCGGAGAGGAGAAGATTTATGTGGAGGTGAAGAATTGCAGCCTGGCCCTGGACCGGGCGGCCATGTTCCCCGATGCCGTTACCGTGCGGGGGGCGAAGCATCTGGCCGAGCTGTTGGCCTTGCGCCGCACAGGCTGCCGGGCTGTGGTTTTTTTCTGTGTCCAGCGGGGTGATGTGGATTATTTCTCGCCAGCCGAGCACATCGATCCGGTCTATACCCAGGCCCTGCGGGAGGTGGCGGCCCAGGGAGTGGAGGTGCTGGCCTATGGGGCGGCCTTGAGCCCGGAGGCAATCACCATTGTCCGGCAGCTGCCGGTGCGGCTGGGCTGAGGCGCGGGAAAGGGTTTGCCGCCCGGCCTTTGCTTCCCCTCCCTTGACGGGGGCTGAGGGGTGGGTGAAGCTGCCGAGAGCCTCGGATCTGGCAAGCACCCCCGCCCCCTAACCCCCTCCCGCAAGGGGCGGGGGACTTTATCACAAAATGCAGGCGCTGCTTTTCTCAGCTTGCACCGCGACAGACCTTACAATAGAGTGGGAACAGAAAACGGCCGCATGGCGCGGTCAGGGGAGAATATGATGCAGGAAAAACCAAAAGCCGTGGTGCTCTTGAGCGGCGGGCTTGATTCGGCCACGGTCCTGGCCATGGCCATGGCCGAGGGTTATGAGTGCTGCTGTCTGAGCTTTGCCTACGGCCAGCGCCAACAGGTGGAGCTGGAGCGGGCAAAGGCCAATGTCGCCCGCAGGGGGATCGAAAGGCATCTCATCCTCCGCCTGGACCTAGACGCCATCGGCGGTTCGGCCCTGACCACGGAGGTCGCGGTGCCCAAGGGCCGCAGCCAGGCGGAGATGAACGGTTCCATCCCGATCACCTATGTGCCGGGCCGCAACACCATCTTTTTGTCCTATGCCATGGCCTGGGCCGAGGTGCTGGGCGCGGGCGACGTTTTTCTCGGGGTCAATGTCATGGATTACAGCGGCTATCCCGACTGCCGCCCGGAATTTCTCGAGGCCTTTGAGCGGATGGCCAACCTGGCCACCAGGGCCGGGGTGGAAGGGGAAACCCGTTTCCGGGTCCATGCCCC
>JAJZSH010000033.1 GCA_021822005.1 Deltaproteobacteria bacterium
CCCAGAACAGTTTTTCCACCTCTCCGGACCCGACGGACTGCAAGGCCTCGCTGAACCCGGCAAGCGGAACTTGGGCTGCCCCGGCAAGGTCTTTGTGCGTGCCAAGCAGGCGCAGGCCGTACTCCCTGGCCCTTTCCCCCAGCACCGCGGCCCGTTCCGGACGGCCGCACTCCGGCATGAGACTTGCGTAGGCCGTATAGGCCTGGGCGCCATGCAGCAGCAGCCGGGCGTTGTCCGGCTCGGAAACCAGCAGGCTGTCGAGCAGCAGCAGGTAGGAAGGCGCGCCATCGCAGACCAGTTCCAGGTCCGCCTGGCGGTTGAGATTTTTCACCACCGGACCGACCATCGGGGGTATCACCAGCGAGGCGCACCCCTGCGACAACAAAACGACCGCGAACAGCACGGCGGCCAGGCGCCCATGCCGCACGAGAAAAAACAGCCATTGGTCGTAACTGTTCAGCAGCACCGCATCTGCTTCGCAGTCTCGCTGTGCTCGCTTAGCTGTCATAGGCCTGCTCGCATAGGCGGGCTATAGCTCGCAGGCCTATTTCGCGCATCTGCGGCACTGCCGAACAGTTACAGTTGGGAGGTTTCAGTCTGTTTTTCGGTTTGACCTGAGTAGTTACCATTGGTCAATGATTTTCTGCATGGCCAACCTGATCCTTGTTATCCATGTGCCTGCGGGGCGCACCCCAAGCCTCTCCCGCCGAGTATACCATACCCTTTCGCGCCCTGGATACAGGCAACCAGACTCGATGCAAAAAAAATGCCCCGGCAAAAAAAATTACCAGGGCATGCGGAGCATTCACTTCCCTCCGAATCAGGAAATCGCCACCAGTTCCAGATCAAAAATGAGATCCTTGCCTGCCAGAGGCGGATTGGCATCCAGGATGACAACCGCCTCATTGACCTCCACAACCGTAACCACAACCAATTCCCCGTTGGGGCCGCCCATCTGTAGTTTCTGGTCAACCTCCGGCTTGAGATCCGGGGGAACCTGATCCCGCGGCACCTCGATAACCAGCGCCTCATTCTTTTCGCCATAGGCTTTATGCGAGGGGATGGTGACTTTTTTCTTGTCGCCGATAATCATTCCCAGAACAGCTTCCTCAAACCCCACGATTACCTGGCCGCCGCCAAGGGTAAACGCCAGGGGGTCGCGTCCGGCAGAGGAATCGAAAACAGTCCCGTCTTCCAGTGTGCCGGTATAATGAATCTTGACGCTATCTCCTTTTTTGGCCTGTGACATACCTTGCTCCTTTTTGCCTTCTCTCTGGCGGGATTTTATTTCAATAAAATTAAGGTAGTTATCGCAAAACCCAGCAGGGGTTCATGCTTTTTCAGGAATGGTGCTTGCCGAGGGCCTTCTTTGGCTTTAAGCTGGGACCGTGTGCTTCCCATTTCCCAAATAACAGTCAAAGCAGCGGCAACGCTGCGGCAGCACAGCGGCGACAGCAAAGGATTTGCCCCATGTACGAATGGATTCTCACCGGACTCAGCATCCTGGGAACCTTATACAACCTGCAGAAACGCGTAGCCGGCTGGGTGATCTGGACCATCTCCAATATTGGCTGGATTGTCAGCTTTTCCCATAAAGGCATGCTGGCCGAGGCCTTTCTCTTCTCGGTCTATCTGGTGCTGTCCGTTTACGGCATTTTCAAATGGTGGACGCCAAGGCCCCAGAAAGAAAAAACCTGAAGCCCCGGATCAAGCGCCCAGTTGAACGGAATCCTCCACGCCAAGGGCCTGGTAAATATCCAGGGCCTGCCGGGAGTGATTCAGGGTATAAAAATGGATGCCCCGCACCTCGTTGTCGAGCAGATCGCGGACCTGCTCGGTGGCCCAGTGCACGCCGACCTTTTCCACCTGTTCATCGCTTCTGGCCCGATCCAGCCCGCGCAACAGCGAGGCTGGAATCCTGGCCCCGGCGGCAAGCTCCGCCATCCGCACCATCCCGCTCTTGGTGGTGATGGGCATGAGCCCGGCAATGATGGGCACCGTAATGCCGGACAATTCGCAACGGTCACGAAAATCATAAAAATCGCGGTTGTCGAAAAAGAGCTGGGTCACGATATAGTCCGCCCCGGCGTCAACCTTGGCCTTGAGATAGTCCATCTCCAGCAGCCGGTTGGGGGTGGCGGGATGTCCCTCCGGGAAACCGGCCACCCCTACGCCCATCCGCGGAAAATTCTTTTTGATAAAGGCGACCAGATCGGCGGCATGGGCAAAGCCATCCTGGGGCTGCACGAAATCCGTCTGGCCTTTGGGAGGATCGCCGCGCAGGGCGAGAATATTCTCGATGCCGCTCTCGGCATAGTTGCGGAGTATCGCGCCCGTTTCCGCACGGTTTGAGCCAACGCAGGTAAGATGGGAGACAACGGTGAGGTTGGTCTCCTGCTGAATCCTGACAATCAGCTTGTGGGTCCGGTCCCGGGTCGAGCCGCCCGCCCCGTATGTCACGCTGACATAGGCGGGTTTCAGGGGCATCAGGTCGGAGATGTTGGCAAAAAGATTTTCCCAGCCCGGCTCATCCTTGGGCGGGAAAAATTCAAAACTGAAGGAAATCCGGTTGTTTTCAAGAATGTCTTTAACCAGCATCGTATCTCTAACCCGTTGTTTTGGTGAAAAATTTCAAATATCCAAGGAAACACCTATCTACCAAATTTGTTGAAATCGCAAAAAGGAAACATAGGCCACATGTCCGTAACATAAAATCAAAGAGTTACCAAGCAATAACTGTTGTAATCGCGTCTTTTTGCGATTTCAACAAATTTGCCCTCTGATTGCTCGAAAAATTCACGGCCATCGGGAAAAAAATACACGGTTGTCGGCAAATACACCGTCAGGGATCTCCAGCTGGACAGGACTGGCTCTCATCTTGACTTGACAAAGTCCGGCCCAGGGTTGTAATCAGATTCTGGCGAAGGATGGAAACATTGCGCCATCAGGAAGATGGCGGGGGGATCACGACACATTGGCACATTCAATCAAAAAAACACCTGCGGCCGCCCTGCTGTTCTGCGCTCTGTGCCTGGCCGCCTCACCCCGCCAGGCCGCCGCCTACACCGCAAAAGACCTTGAAACCCTGATGGCCACCAACCGCTGCGTGGAATGCGATCTCTCCGGCGCTGATCTGCGCCGGGCAAAGCTTGCCGGCGCCTTTCTGGAACGGGCCAATCTCTCCAGGGCAAACCTGGCGGGGGCAGACCTTGCGGGGGCAAACCTCAAGGCCGTTGATCTTTCCGGGGCAAACCTGACCGACGCCAACCTGGTGGAGGTTGATTTCTACAAGGCAGATCTCACCGGCGCCTTTCTCAAGGGGGCCAATCTCAAAGGCGCCTTCCTTGCCGCCGGCAACCGTGACCGGGCGATCCTTGAGGGCGGCACATACACCGCCCCGGAAAACCCCCTGAAAGAGCCGAAAAAGCCCTTGCCGGAACCGGCTGCCGCCGCCCCCCCCCCGCTCCAGGAGAAAACCGAACCAGCCGCGCCTGCTTCCCAGCCTTATAAAACAGAACAGGCGCAGACACCTTCCCCGGCTTCTCCCACGGTTCCCGTCCCGCCCCCACCGGCAACAGCTCCCGCATCGGAGCCCGCTCCACCCCCGGCGAAAACTCCGCAGGCAGGTTCAGCAAGCCCTCCGCCAACCTCCTTGCCCGGGCCGGCGCCTGTGACAGAGGCGCCGGAGCCCATCGCGCCCCCTGCCGTGCAACCCGCTCCTGCCAGGGTTTCAAAAAAACCGGCAGCTCCCGCGACCATGCCATCGGGAGCCGCCCCGGAGGTGGAGCGCCTGCTCGCGCAGAACGCCTGCCCCGGCTGCAACCTGGCCGGAGCCGATCTTGCCGGCCTCAACCTGAATCGGGCGAATCTGGCCGGCGCCAATCTGAGCGGGGCCAATCTTGAAGGCGCAAGCCTCAAGACGGCAGACCTGGCAGAAGCAAACCTCAGCCAGGCCAATCTCACGGGAGCCAACCTCGCCGGAGCCGATCTCTACAAAGCCGATCTCACCGGGGCAATCCTGTCAGGGACCGATCTTGAAGGGGCGTACCTGATCGGAACGATCCTGGAGAAAGAGCGCCAGAAGGGCAGCAAAGAGGACATTGATGCGTTCCTCGCCCAGTACCGGGACAAAACAAAGCCCCCAACTCCCAAGGGAAGAAATTTCCAGAAAAAAGAACAGGGGCAGGTGGAAAACTTATGGGCCCCTTCTTTCAAGGCGATGCAGACAACGCCAACGACGGGTACTCCTGAGCCAGAGAACGAAACCGCTGACCTCACCGTTGCGCCAGCGCCCGGCCCGGCCCCGGCCATGAAAGAGACTCCCGCCGCTTCTCCCATGCCCAGCGCCCCGGCAGCAGCCCAGGCCGCCATAACGCCGCCCGCCAAAGGAGCAACCGCGGAGACGACCCCAACCGCGGCAAGCGTCGCCGTCCCGCCCATGGCGGCACCGGCCCCGCCAAGCCCCCCAGCCCCGGGCAAAACTCCGGAAGAGGTGAAGGCGCCTGGAAGCCCCAAGCTTACCGACCTGGAGAAGCTCCTGCAATCCAACCGCTGTGTGGAATGCGACCTGGCCGGACAAGATCTCTCCGGAAAAAAGCTGAAAGGGGCCTTTCTTGAGCGCAGCAATCTCTCCGGGGCGAACCTGCGCGACGCCAATCTGGAAGGGGCCAACCTCAAGGGCGCGAACCTTGCCGGAGCCAATCTGGAAAATGCCAATCTGGAAGGGGTCGATTTCTACAAGGCTGACCTGAGCAACGCCAACCTGAAAAATGCAAACCTCAAGGACGCATCAGGGCTGAGACAGACCGGCGCCCAACCGGAAGGGGCCACGAACACAGGTTTATAATTTTTTGGAACAGGGCCGGGCGCAACACCCGGGGAAGGCAGGCAAAGCCCAGGGGGACTGGCTCTTTTCATGCCTTGTTGATCTTGATTTCCTTTTTTTTGGTCTTGGCGGTCTTGGGCATGGTGATGGTGAGCACGCCCTTGTCGAACCTGGCGTCAATCTTGTCCTCCTGCACCTCCACCGGCAGACGGAAAGACCTTTGAAACTCCCCGCTGTAACGCTCCAGGGAATAATGGTGCTCGTCTTTTTCCTCTTTTTCTTTTTTCTTCTCGCCCTTGATGGTCAACAGGTCGCCGGAGAGGCTCAGCTTGAGGTCTTCCGGGTCAAGGCCGGGCAGCTCGGCCTTGACGATCAGCTTGTCCTTGGTTTCCGAGATGTCGGCCATTGGCGCCCACCCCCTCGTGAACATTGTCGGCAATGGCCAATCATCCAGGAACCGGTTCCACAGCCGGTCCATTTCGTTGCGTACGGTGCTGAGCTCTGAAAACGGTTTCCTTGGGATAAGATCCATAATACACCTCCTGAGATAAGTCCCCCCTGGACTTTAGGGGCCGTTAAAAAACAACCTGTACTTTTTTGACCATCGGCGTTAGCACTGCTTCGTTACGGCTCCTTATGCCGTCCTTGCCATTTAGGGGCCGTTACGAAATAACCATTACATTTTTTACCATTTCGTTACGGCCCCTTATGCCGGTCACGACATTACACTGTTACAGTTATTTTTTAACGACGGCTTAAATGGCATGATTATTTTGCTACAACGGCTTAGAGAGTTTTGACCGGGCCAGGCCCGTTGGCAATTATTTTTTTCTCAAGGACCCGGACAAGGGCTTCTTCCAGATCCTCCGTGGAAAAAGGTTTTTCGATAAATTCATGCACCCCGAGCCGGAAGGCCTCGGAAATGACGGCTTCGGTCATGTAGGCCGTGAGCAGGATTTTTTTAAACGGGGCATTGATGCGCTGCGCCCTTTTTAAAAATTCAAGGCCGTCCATGCCGGGCAGACGGTAGTCGGTGATGATGATATCGCAGTCATTGCCCTTGATGATCTCCAGGGCGTCTTCCCCTGTCTCAACCGCCATGAGCGCGCAATTCTCATTGGCAAAAAACCGCCGCAGAGAATCCCTGATCCACTGATCATCCTCAACAAGCAGCACCTTCATCCCCTGCAATCGCTCAAACAGGTCCATACCGCCCTCTCTGTGTTCCAGAAACCCGACCTGGGGAACCCCTCAGCCAATAAAAAAGCACAAAACATGCCAGGAACAAACACATGATAACACTATGGAATGATTATAAAAAAATAGATACCAGAACAAAACCCGACGGGGCTTTCTCAAAATATCAAAAAAAAATCGAACCATTGAGAAAAAGAAAGGCCGGCTTCTCCATTCAGGTTTACATTTTTCTCCGACGGTACCGGAAGGTATGATGATTCATCCGCAAAAGCCTGGCCGCCATGGATTCATTTCCCCCGGCATGCCGCAGGGCCTCCTCGATAAAGTGCCGCTCCATATCATGCAAAGCGCCTTCAAGATCAAGCCCGGCATGGGTTAAGGCCGGATACCACTCCTTGCCAGACGCCACGGATATCTCCGGCGCCGAAGCCTCCGGGCCCGAGATATCCGCCGACTCGAGGAGGCTGCCGCGGCTCACCAGCACCCCCCGCTCAACCATGTTTTTCAATTCACGGACATTGCCGGCAAAATGATGCCCCAGGAGAAACTGCCTGGCCGCAGCGGAGATATCTTCCACCTTCTTGCCGAATTTCGCGGAAAATCGTTTCAGAAAAAACATTGCCAGCGGCAGAATGTCCTCCCTTCGCTCATTCAGGGAAGGAACCTGAATCGTGACCACTCCGAGCCGGTAATAGAGATCCCGGCGAAACTGGTTGCGCCCGACCATCTCCTTCAGATTGTGGTTGGTGGCGGAGACAATCCTGGCCTGCACCCGGGTGGTTTTCCCCGCGCCGATCCGGAAAAATTCCCCGGAATCAAGGAAGCGGAGCAGCTTGGCCTGGGCCTCGGGCAGGAGATCGCCGATTTCATCCAGGAAAAGCGTGCCGCCGTGGGCCTCTTCGATAAGGCCTTTCTTCCCGGAAGGCCGGGCGCCGCTGAAGGCCCCTGCTTCGTAACCGAACAACTCGCTCTCGATCAGCTCCTTGGGAATGGCGGCACAGTTCACAGCCACAAACGGCCCCTGGGAATTTGGACTCCGGTAATGGACCGCCCTGGCCACCAGCTCCTTGCCGCTGCCTGTTTCTCCCACAACAAGCACCGGAGTATCCGGGCTCTTCGCCACCATGGCCACAAGCGCCATAACCTCCTGCAGGCCGCCACTTTCGCCGAGACAACAGGGAATATCTTCCTGCAGGCATTGCTCCTGCAAGGCAAACAGCTCCCGGCGCAGCCTGACCCGCTCCAGGGCATTACGGATGGTCTGCAAAAGCCCCTCGCCGGAGAGCGGTTTCACCGCATAGTCATATGCCCCGTGGCGCATGGCCTGCACCACGGTCTGCACATCCTCGTAGGCGGTGATCATGACCACCGCCATCTCGGGAAAACGCGCCCTGATGGTTTGCAGGGCCTCCAGGCCGTTCATCCCTGGCAAGCCGATATCGAGAAGCACCAGATCCGGACCGCCCCCGTCCATTGCGGCAAGGCCATCCTCGGCCGTGGCAAAGGCGGAAACCCTGTACTGCGGTTGCAACGCCAGCCTGACGCTCTGCCGGATACTCTCTTCATCGTCGATAACATAGAGACTATAGGGATCCATCTCTCCTCTCCGGCTCAGGCCCTCAGGGTAATGACAAACTCAGCGCCGCCCCAGGCGCTCTCCTCCACGGTCAGGGTGCCGTGGTGATCGTGGATGATCCGCTGGCACAGACTCAGGCCGATGCCGGTCCCGTCACTCTTGGTGGTGTAAAACGGATCAAAAACCTTGTCCCGCAAACCTTCCGGGATTCCCGGCCCTGAATCACCCACCCGGATCACCACCGCCTCCTTTTCAAGAGCGGTCCGCACCGATATCCTTTTTGCTTCGGCGTGGCGCAGGGCCTCTGCCGCATTGGTCAGGAGATTGAGCATGACCTGCTCAATCAGGCTGGCATCAAGACGACAGCGGGGCAGATCGCAGGCCAGATCTTTCTCCAGCCCCACCCCATCTCTCCGCAAGGCGGCGACGCCCAGAGAGAGAGCGTTTTCCACCGGCTGATTGACATCAACCATCACCAGCTGCGGGTGGCCCGGCTTTGAAAAATCCATGACCCGCCGGATCACCGATTCTATTTTCCGGGAGGCGGCCTGCGCCTGGGTAATGATCTCGCCCACCGTTTCCAGGTTCTCCCCGCGGTCATGGATCTTGGCCAGGGTATCGAGATAGATGTTGATGCCGGACAGGGGATTTCTGATCTCATGGGCAATGCCCGCGGCCACCCGGCCGAGGGAAGACATCTTGTCCTGAACCCGGACAATCTGTTCCAGCTCCCTGTTCCGGGTGATGTCGAGCATGCTGACCAGCACCGTTTCCCGCCCCTGATAATCAATCCGGCTGGCCCGGCAGAACACCCATTTCATGGCCTGGACCCCGTCGTCCTTCCGCTGTGGATAGAAACGGAAATCAACATCCACCGAGGCCGCCTCGCCGCGGCTGACCCTGCCATAGGCGGCCTTCACCTTTTCCAGATCATCGGGATGAACCCCGGTGAAGGCGTCCGGCCGGAAATGGGCGGGAAGAGGCCCGAAAAGTCTTTTCTGTTCGGGGTTGCGATAGATGATCGCATCGTCCTGAATCAGGAGAATCCCGGCCAGTGAGTTTTCCACCAGCTCCCGGAACCTGTTTTCGGTAATGGCCCGTTGCGCCTCAAGCTCCATAAGATAGAGAGCCTGCCCCACGTCTTGGGCAATTTCTGCAAACAGCCTCTGCTCTTCACGATCGTGCTCACGGGCCGCCGAGGTGGAAACACTTAACAGGCCATAGGCCTGGTCGTGGTGGCTCAGTCTGGCGGTAAAACAAACCCTGTCCGTATCATCCATCGCAAGGATGCAGCCCGCACAACGGGTTGCCGGATCGCTCACCACCAGTCCCTCCCCGGACAAGGCCTTTTTCGCGCAGGCAGGGAAAATCCCCTTTTCCATGCCCTGCCGCACCCGGAAAAATCGTTCGCCCAGGCCGACTTCGGCGCAGCAGGCCAGCGCCCCCTCCCTGTTTATCAGGGCAAGCCAGGCGCTGAAATAATGCCCGTCATCCACCAGGATACGGCAGATGCCCTCAAGAAGCTCGTCACGGCTCTTTCTCTCGGCCAGCAGCAGATGTATCCGGCGCACGGTCCGCACAACCAGGGCAAGATTGGCCTCCCGTTCCCTGCTCTTCCACCGTTGCAAAAGCCAGAACCGCGCCGAGATCCCGCCGAGGCCGCCAAACAGCAGCAAAAGGCTTGTTTGCAGGGAAAAGTCAGGCGCGTAGCGCCCCGTCTGCAACAGGGAGAGGAGGGACAACAGCACGGCCCCTCCCAGAAAAGCCAGGATGTTCAGTATGCTTTTGCGCATCCGTCAGGAGAAGATTCCTTTCTTGTTCAGGTCATTGTCCATCGGCATCAAGCACCCGCCGCACCACCTCCGCCAGCCTTCCAGTGCTCACGGGTTTGAGCAGGTACTCACGCACCCCCAGCTCCCTGGCCGCTTCCTCGCTAAGGATGTCGCTATAGCCCGTGGTCAGGATAACCGGGATGCCGGGCCGCAAGGCCAGGATCTTTTCGGCCAGCTGGGCGCCGGTCATGCCCGGCATGGTCAGATCGGTGATAACCAGGTCAAAGGCCTCCGGATCGGCGACAAACCGCGCCCAGGCCTCCCGGCTGTCGCCATGGGCCTGAACCTGGTATCCCAAGGCCCCAAGCGCCTGCTTCCCCAATTCGGCCAGGGCAGGTTCATCATCCACGAACAGGATGCGTTCCGTGCCACGGGATAGATGCAGATCGCCACGGGCGCCGCCAATCTCCCCCACCTCCGTGATGCGGGGAAAGTAAAGATCAAAAACCGTTCCCTGGCCCGGAACACTCGTAACCTCGATCGCGCCCTGATGGCTTTTCACAATCCCATGCACCACGGCAAGCCCCATCCCGGTTCCTTCCCCGGTTTGTTTTGTGGTAAAAAACGGCTCGAAGATCCGCGCCACCACATCCTGTTCCATCCCCGGCCCGATATCCCGCACCCCGAGGTGGACATAGGCTCCGGGCCTCAGATCCGGGTTCAAGGCGGCGCGGGGTGCGTCAATCTCTTCGGGGGCAAGGGTAACCAGGAGGACGCCCCCCTTGCCGCGCATGGCATGGGAGGCGTTGATGCAGAGATTCATCAGCACCTGATGGATCTGCACCGGGTCAGCCAGGGCCCAACAGGGCTGGGCGCTTATTTCCTGCTTCATTTCCATGGTGCTGGGCAGGGAAGCCCTGAGCAGCTTCATGGCCTCCTTGACTATACTCCGCAGTTCAAGGGGTTCCCGCCTTGCCTCGCTGTGCCTGCTGAAGGTAAGAATCTGCGCCACCAGATCCCTGGCCCGCTTGCCTGCTCTGGTCACTTCGGCCAGCTTGGCATAGGCCGGCATGTCCTGGTGCAGATCCATCATGGCCAGCTCCGTGTAGCCCATGACCGCGGCAAGGATATTGTTGAAATCATGGGCAATGCCGCCGGCCAGGGCGCCGATGGCCTCCATCTTCTGGGCCTGCAGGAGTTGGAACTCCAGCTTCTTCTGTTGACTGATATCCTTGGCGAAATGGGCGATGCCGCTTATCTTTTCCAGGCCCTGGCCCAGGTCATCCATGACCGGGGTGGCGGTCAGCAGAAAGGTCTTTTGCAGCTCGGGATGAAAGAGCTCCTGGCTGTATGACTTGCGGTCATGGGAAGCAAGATGCGCCGCGCAACCCGGGCAGGGTTCGGGAATCCCCCGGAACACTTCGTAACAATACCGGCCGACCAGCTCTTTCGCTGTTTTTTGAAAAATACGGCAGGCCGCCTTGTTTACCCTGGTCAGGCGCAGGGATGCATCCTGCAGGGTAACGATGTCATCCACCGCGTCAAAGGTCCGCTCCCACTCCCGCTGGGCCTCCCCCATCCGTTCTTCGGCACAGCGGCGTTCACGGATTTCCTTGTGGAGCTGTTCATTTTTCTGGGAAAGCTCCGCCGTGCGCGCCACCACCATTTTTTCCAGATGGTCACGATAGCCGTCAAGCTTCTCTGCCGCGGCCTTGCGTTCGGTGATGTCCTGGATGATCACGATGGCCGTCCGCTGGTCAGCATCGACAATGGGCAGCAAGATCAGGGCAACCCGTCGCCCCTTCAGCAGCAGGACTGCCTCCTCGCCAAGGGCAATGGGCCGCTCGCCGAGCCCGGCAAAAACCTTTGCCACCTCCTGCCGGGTGCTTCCCGCAAAAAAATCAAAAAGATTCGCCGCGAGGATTTTTTCTTCCCGTGCCCCAAGGATGGCCGCTCCGGCGGCGTTGACATACACGACCCGCCCTTCCACTGTGCACTCGACAATCCCCTCGGTGATGTTGCCAAGGACAACCTCGAAATGTTTCCTCGAACTCAACAGCTCCTTGGTGATTTCCCGCTGGTACACGCTTTCAATCCCAACAACCCCGGAAGAGCCCAGCTCTTCCTTGTTGTCGCGGGCGGTGAGCACCCGGGAGATATGCTGTTCAATGTCGCGGAAAGGCCCCTTGGCGATGCAGGCATTGGCGCCGAACGAGGCGCAGTCGATCTTTTCCTCCGCGGCAATGGCGGACAGGATGATGATACAGACGTTTTTCAGCTCCGGCATGGAACGCACGATCCGGCACAGCTTGTCGCCGCTGATATTGGGCATGATCAGATCCACGAACATGATATCCGGAACAAAATCAGCAAGCACGGCAAGGGCTGTCAGGCTGTCAGGCGCGGTTTTCACCTCATAGCCTTTCCTGCCAAGGAAATTGCCCATGAGCCGGAGCATCAGCGGCTGGTTGTCCACCACCAGAATTTTTTCATGCATGGCCGTCCCCAAACTCTATAGCCGAGCGCCCCCGCCTCTCAGCCCCGGGTGTCCCTTTGCCTCATTGTTTTCTTAATTGTAGCACATCTTCTCCCGCCGCCGTGTGGTTAAAATGTAGACATCCCGCTCCACTCCTGAAAACGATACCGGGCGTATTGAAACGGCGATTTCTCGGTAAACTCCTTGAAATCAAGGGAATAGACCCCATCGTGATTCTGCCAGATCCGCTCGAAATACCCGGTTGCCTCCCGCACCACCTGCGAATCCGCCGGGGCCGTCACCTCAAGGCAGGCCTCCAGATTCAGGTCGTCAAGATTGCGCCGGGTCAGATTTGCCGAGCCGCCGATGAGCACTGTCTGTCCGGGCAGGGAAATCATGGTCAGCTTGCTGTGAAACTGCTCGCCGTGCGTTCCATACCAGCGCAACTGGATCCTGCCCTGGGATTTTTCGACAAGTTCATGGGCCACCGGCCGGTTGGGAATCCCGTTTTTCCTGCGGCCAAAGGCATCCTTGTTGGGATCAAGGAGAAGGCGCACCTCGGCCCCTCTGGCCGCCGCAGCAAGAAGCCCTGCGATAATCTCGCGATCGGAGAGATAGAACATGGCCATCCGCACCGAACAGCCATCCCCGCAACGGGCAAGGGCCTTTAGCAGCCGCGACTTGATCTTCCCTTCGGTGAGCAGGCGCAGATACACCTCGCCGGATTCCTGGCAAACCGGGATCTCCCACCTGGGGAGAGCCTCCCCGGAAAGGCTCGCCACTGCAGCTTCCGCGTCGACAACATCCTGCACCACCGCTCCCTGGGCGACCATGGCAATGTTCGAATGATAGGCGCTTGCGTCATGGGGGTTGGCGGAGGTGATGAGCGCCTCTCTTTCACTGGCCACAACCTTGCGGTGATTGGCCTTGAAGTTGAGAAGGCTCAAATAACCCCGCATTGTCATGGCAGGGCCGTCCGGGGCAAAGGGCGACGGCAGCCAGCCAGCCCCTTTCGTGCCGAACCATTGGCAAAAAAGCCGCCACCAGGCCGAATAGATGAAATTGGAATCGCGCAGCCTGCTGGTATCCGTGTAAATGATCCGCGCCCCGCTTGCCCGCAACTTATTGAAATGCTCCGGTTCCTCCGCCCCGTAAGTCCGGTTGATTGCATCGGTGATGAGCACGATGTCCACCTGAGGCGAACGCTGTTTTTTTTCAACGAGCCTGCGGACCATCTCGTCGGACAGGGCGGGGAATTTTTCCCCTTGGCCGTGGACGCTGTTGAACAGAAAAAGGTCGAGCAGGACAAAACGCTCTGCCCCATCAATGATCCGGCACATCCGGTTGAAAATGGCTTGCTCGCGCACCGGCTGCCCGGCCCGCTGATAGGTAAAGTCGGCCAGGAACTCGACCTCCGGCGCGGCACGCGGCGGCCCCTCCAGCGAGAGGCCCCTGGGCAGAGGCTTGCCCTGGCCATAGGCCATGAGGCCCAGCCAGGCAACCGCCGCGACAACCACAAGGGTCTTCAAGGGCTTCCCTCTCCAGAATCTTGTCTTCTCCATAAACACCCCCTGGAAAAATTACATCACAGGCAGTTGAGGCCTGTCAATCATGACGGACTTGTGCCGGGGAAAAAGGCTAAGAGCTTGTCCATAACGGAGAGACAGAAAGATGGAAGGCTAACGGGAATCACCGGAAACAGAACTCCCGGCACTCTTTCCAGTCCTCGCTTGACGGGGGAAAACCGGCAATGCTCACACCGTTGCCAGAAAGATATCCACCAGATTCGGATCAAACTGGGTTCCGGCCAGGGAACGGATGTGTTCGGCAACCTTTGCCGGAGGCCATGCCTCCCGGTACCGACGGGCCGAGATCAGGGCGTCCCAGTTGTCGGCAATGGAAAAGATCCTGGCCGCCAGGGGAATCTGTTCGCCTTTCAAGCCGCGCGGATAGCCGGCGCCGTCCCACCGTTCATGATGGCAATAGGGAATATCAAGGGCCGGGCGCAGATAATGAATGGGAGACAACAGGTCAAAGGCAAAGCCCGGATGCCGCCGCATGATCTGCTGCTCCTCTTCGGTGAGCGGGCCAGGGTTCATCAAAACCGTGTCGGGCACCGCCATCTTGCCGATATCATGGAGCAGGGCGCCGCGGCGGACATGATCAAGCTCATCCTCGCGGATGCCCAGGGCGCAGGCCACCTTCAAGGTGAGCTCTGCCACCCGCTGGGTATGGCCCTCTGTTTCCGAATCGCGCAATTCCAGAGCTTTTGCCCAACCCTCGATGGTGGTGTCGTAGGCCAGGGTCAATTCGATGTTCGAGTCCTGGAGCTTGCGAAAAAGCGTCGCATTATCAATGGCGATTGCCGCCTGGATGGCCAGGGCCTCAAAAAAGTCGAACCATTCCGGCTCGGCCTCAAACCGCCGCCGGCAAAAAATCTCAAAAACGCCCTTCACCTGCCCTTTGGCAATCAGGGGGACAGCATAGTAGGTTATAAACTTCTCCTTCTGGAGCAGCGCATGCCGGACAAACGGGTTGGGAAGCTCGGTAAGATCGGCAATATGGAAGACCCGCCGCTCATAGGCGGCAATCCCGGCGCCGCCCTCGCCAAGCCGCACCCTGGATTGCCGGATGCCCATCCCCTCAAAACCCCAGTCCGCCCCATGATCCAGAGTCTGGGTGTGGGTGTTGAGCAGAAGAATGGCCCCGGCATCCATGCCCAGCTGCGACACGGTCTGTTCCAGGAAAAGTTTCATGGTCAGCCGCAGGTCAAGGCTCGCGGTAATCACCAGATCGATGGCGTGCAGGGTGGTCAGATGCTGGAGTCTTGCCCTGGCCCTCCCTTCCGCCTCAAGCCGGGCGGCAATCTCCTTTTCAAGTTCCGTGTTCTTCCGGACAAGGGAGGTGTTCGCCCGGACGATTTCCCGGTCTGTCTCCTGGACCTTGGCAATGGTGAGCCTGGACAGGCCGATGACCAGGAAAACAAAGAGGGAGCCCCCGAAAAAAACCAGACCGGTGATGATTTCCACCGGAAAAACAAGCTGCCTGATCTGAATGACGATAAAGAAGAGATACCCGGCAATAAAAAAAAGGATCAGGCTGGTCAGGGCCTGCCATTTTCCAGCCAGGGAAAGGGGAACCTGCCGCCGGGTCTGCACACAGAGGCGCGCCGCGGCAATCAAGAAAATTATCCCCGGAATCACCAGGATGGTGGACAGCAGTTGACTCGGTGTCATACGGTTTCCCGACAATGCAAGAGTTTTTTCTGGGGCGCCCCGCTTCTTTTGAGCATTCCACACCAGATCCGCAATCAGTGTACAGAGTGGCGACCTGGAAGTCAAAACCTCCGGACATCTCCGCTTTTCACGCGTGGCTGCCGGCCACGGGGAATCATTGCTTTTCCAAATGATTTCCCCTAACATGGGAGTACTCTTCGTTTTTATGGGTGGAGTCAACGCCGCCGCCAACTT
Organism: Deltaproteobacteria bacterium; assembly: GCA_021822005.1. Classification (GTDB taxonomy): domain Bacteria; phylum Desulfobacterota; class Desulfobulbia; order Desulfobulbales; family Desulfurivibrionaceae; genus Thiovibrio. The sequence continues at coordinate 15,317 of JAJZSH010000033.1, forward strand.
GGGAAACGACTCGGGAGAACAACACGAACATGCAACCGCAGCCACTGGTCATCGAATACCGCTTCCGCCTGCGGGACAACAGCGAAGAGCTGTTTACCATCCGCCTCGATCCACAAACCCTTGAAACCCTGCCCGACTCCGCCACGGAGCCCTTGCCGGACTGGACGGCGCTCTCCTTCGCCCAGTGCGCCAGTTGCCCGTTGGCTGCAACGTCCTCTCCCCACTGCCCGGCCGCGGCCAACCTTGCCCCCATTGTCCAGCGGGGCGAAAAGCTTATCTCCATTGATCTGGTGGATCTCCAGGTTACAACCGCCGAAAGGATAAGCCTCCAGAAAACCACGGCGCAAAGGGCGCTCTGTTCCCTGATGGGGCTTGTCATCGCGGGGAGCGGCTGCCCGCACACCGCCTTTTTCAAGCCCATGGCCCGGTTTCATTTGCCGCTTGCCAGCGAAGCAGAAACCATCTTTCGCGCCACGGCAACCTATATGCTGGCCCAATATTTCGTGAAAAACGAGGGAGGACAGGCGGACTTCAACCTGGAAAAATTGACGAATCTGTACCGCACCATGCAGGAGGTCAATCTGGCCATGGCAAAAAGGGTGCGGAGCGCGTCAAAAACCGACTCGTCCGTCAATGCCATTGTGCTGCTCGACATGTACGCCAAGGCCCTGCCGTATATGATCAAGCAGTCTCTCGAAGAACTCCGCTACCTGTTCGGGCCGTTTCTGAAAACAGTCTGTCCTCCGGAAAAACCCCTGTCTTCCTAGCGACGGCCCGCACCCCCAAGCGCTCTGGATCTGGCAGCCGCCGACCTGCCCAGGTTGCCGCCAGGATCAGCCGCCGCCACCTGACCGTACAAGACCTGGGCCTTTGCAATCTCCCCTGTTTTTTCATAGCTTTCGGCAAGGAAAAAGGCGCTGCCCAGGGTGGGCATGAGCTTCATGCTTTTTTGCAGATGCTCCCTGGCCAAAGCGGGATTGTTCTCTTTCAGATACAGATAGCCAAGGCCAAGATGGCTTTCGTAATAATCCGCGTCCAGATGCACGGCCCTGGCCAAACATTTTTTGGCTTCGTCATGGCTGTTGTTTTTTAAATGAGCCATTCCCAACGCACTTTGCAGCAGGGCCTGCTCCGGGGCTTTGCGGACCGCCTGCTCATACAGGGCGATGGCCCCGGCCAGATCCCTGGCCTGCTCTTTTTCCCTACCCTTATCGTAATCGCCGTATGCCTCCCTGGTTTTCCGCAACGGCTCCATCGCCCGCTGAAAATCCCCGGCCCCGGAGGCATACGCCTCATTGTTCATGGCCCAGCTGTAGTTGCTGTCGATGTAGTACTGGTTATCCCGCATCCGTTCCCTGGAAAAGGGATGGGTCCGGAACAAGCCCTGGAGCCACTGGGATTCCCCCTCACCATTTTTTCCGGCTAAAAATTCCTGCAACTCAACCGCCCCCTTGGGGCTGTACTGGGCCTTCACCATATAATCGATGCCCAGCCGATCCGCCTCCCGCTCCTGCTCCCGGCTGTATGAGCTGTCCAGGATCGAGCCAGCCACCTGCCCAGCCTGCCGCGCCAGTATACTGTACGAGGTGCCGCTGCTCTGGTAGGACAAAATCTGCAAACCCAGATTGAGCAAGATTCCGCGTTGCAGGTTCTGCACCGAATGCCGGGCCGTGACATGGCCGAGCTCATGCCCCAGCACCGCGGCAAGCTGGGCCTCGTTTTCCAGGGCAACCAGCAGACCGCGGGTAATGGCGATATTGCCGCCGGGCATGGCAAAGGCGTTGGGGCTGGAGTCGTTGACGATCTTGAAGGCATAGGGCAGATTGGGCCGATGGCTGACCTTGGCCAGGCGCATCCCCACCGCCGTGACATAGTCTTTAAGCCGCTGGTCATCGTATTCCCCCTGCATCCGTTGGATCGCCTCGGGAAAGGCCTTTTTGCCGAGGGAGACTTCTTCCTGTTCATTCAAGCTGTAAAACGCCAGCTCCGACTTGCCGGTAACGGGATTCACGGCGCAGCCAGGAAGAAAGGACTGAGCCAGGACAAGAAAGGATAGGATTATCCATTGAACACGAGGCATAAGAGGATACCTGCCAGGATCATTGTCGCGAAAAACACGAAATCAACGGAGGATACAGGTCATTCTCGATTTCATGCGTTTCATGATGCAAGGAGTTGAAGATTGTTCAGCCATTTTATTCAATCCATCGGCCAAACGCAAGCAGCATCGATTTCTCC
>JAJZSH010000311.1 GCA_021822005.1 Deltaproteobacteria bacterium
GTAGCCGTTCACCGTGTCCCCGACCGCAACCCGCAAAAATCCCTGTTTCGGAGCACCGCCAGCACCGGAGTCCGCAGGGCCGCCCACCGCATAGCTGAGCAACGCCTTGGGATTGCTGTCGGTGATGATGGAGCCGCTGTAATGGATCTTCTCTATCGCCACATTCGCGGCATCCCGGGCCTGGCTGCCTTTGCCGCCACCACCGGTCAGGCTGCGCTCGGCATTAAAAAGATAGCCCTGATTGAGATCGGGCGCAATGGCTGGCGGTGTGGGGTGCAGGCTCTGCCTTCCCCCCGGCAGACCAACGACCGGTTCCTCTTTTTTGCCGGAGACAGCCAGGCGTTGCAACGGGTCATCCCGCCAGGCCGAAACCAGCCCCCAGGCCTGAGCCAACAGCGCCAGCAGGAGCACAACCGCCATGGCGAGCCGGGTGGTCATATCGCCTTGCCTCCCTCCGCGCCGATCTTGTAATACCCGCGAACATCCAGGGAGATCTTCAGCTCGCCGGGCCTGAACGGCTTGATGGAGACACTTTCAATCCTGAAAAACTGCTTGCTCAGGTAGCGGCTGTGCAGAAACCTGCCCAGGTCGTTGAGCGCGCCGGACATCCGGATCTTGATCGCGATCTCTCCGTGTTCCTTGCGGTCGCCTCCCTCGCCTGCCCGCACCGGCTGGATAAACTCCGGCTCAAGCCCGGCGTTGCTGACCTCCGATTGCAGCATGATCTGCATGGTCGAGGCGACCTTCTCTTCATTTTCCCCCTGAAACAGGAAGGACTCAAGCTGCTGCTGCCGGCGGGCCAGCAGGGCGACCCGATCCTCCAGCTCCGGCAGCCGCTGGACAGCCTCGCGGTACTGGGCCAGCATGGTCATGCGGTCCTCAAGCTCCGCCTGGCGGGAATCGAGATAGTCCCAGGCCCAGCTGCCAAGGTTGGCAACCAGCAAAACCGCGGCCACCCCCGCCAGGAGATGGTGCCGGTCAAACCGGTGGATGAACTCCATGAGCTGGTTCACGGCAGGGTGATCTCCATCTGAAAATAATTTTTGTTGTTGCGGCGGCTGGTGGATTTGAGGCTCACCTCGCCGAGCCCCTGCAGGCTGGTGGACATCTCCCCCATGTCGTCCGCATACCCGTCGAGATAGAGGATGGCCGCTTCTTTTTGTTCCAGCCGGAGCTGATCGAGATAGGCAGAAGCAGGCAGTTTCTCGGTCAGATTGGTCAACAGGGCAAGGAGGTCGGGGTTCCTGCCGATCTCCTCCAGCCGGGTGATTTCTTTCTGGCTGCGGCTTTCCTTGCTGCCCAGGGAGTTGATCTTTTTCATGGCCGGCTGCCGGCTGGCGATCTCCGCCTCAACCCGGCTGCGGGTTGTCTGGAAGCGGTATTCCTTCATGCCCACCAGCACGAGAAGAAACAGCACATTGAGCATGGCCAGCCCGGCGATGAGGAGCTTGAAATAATCAGGCCGCAGGTAGGAGGCGGGCAGGAGATTAAAGGATTTGCCAAGGGGGGATTCGGCCAGCAGGGCGTCGGCGTCAACAAAGCCGCTCGCCTCGGCAGCGCCGGGGCAATACACCGTGTCGCAGCCGCTCAGCTCCATGGCCTCTTCCGCTGTGGGCAACGAGGGACAGAGCAGCCGGTGGCGCAGACGGCCATTCACAAAGATCAGGAGCGTGGGCATGGTGCCGGGCAGCAGCAAAGCCCATTTCTTCTTCGCCTGGCTGCGGACCAGATAGCGCTGGCTCAGGGGAAACAGACCGGTGAGGCTGTGGCCGCTTGCGGCCAGCTCCTGCAGATGGGGGGCAACCGCCTCTTCCGGCACTCCGTAGAGGGTGACCGCTGTTTCCTTGTTGCGCCGCTCCGTGACAAAGCTCGAAAAACAAGCATCCCCGGCAAAAGGCAGGAGCATGTCGCGCTGATACCCGATGGCCTGCTTAATGGAAGCGCCACCCTTCACCGGCAGACTGAACTGCTTGCAGAACAGCAGCTCCTCGGCAACATACACGGTCACCGCCGGGCCGGCCTTCTGCTGGGGGAGCAACCCGACCCTGGCCAGCAGCCGGGAGATCACCGCCTCCACCGGATGCGGCTTGGCTTGTGCCCCTGCCTCCACACGGGTGACGCCCTGATCGGTGATGATCACCTCCGCCCCTCTCATGAGTAACGCTCCTGCCAGGAGAGAATCTGATAGCCATTGGCCAGAATCCGGACCAGGGCGTTGACGGTCATGCCGGGGCCTGCCTGCGTCTCCGCGCCGCCCAGCGCAACACTCTGCCCGGTGGCGGTGATGGTGTAATAGAGGCTCGATGTCCCTTCCTCGTAGCGGAGAAACGGCTCAAGCTCACCAAAGCGGCCCTCCCCGATGATCTGCCGGGTCATGGCGGCGTTGAGCGCGGTATGGAGCTGCCGGGCCGCGTGGTAGGCCTGGATCCGGGTCTCGTCGCCACCCACGACAAAATCGAGCATGGCGGGGGTGAGGCTGTTGACATTGATCCCCTTTCCCTGATTATGGACGGTGAAGACCTCCTCAGCCGGGAACGTCCCGGCCAGGAGCTCGGCGCCCCGGAGCAGGAAAAACTCCGATGGGTCTTCGATTCTGCCGTTTCGCGGGATATGGGGTTCGGGCAGATGCATGTAATATTCCGGTTCCGCGCCGTTGAGCCGCAGCAGATTATCCGGATCCCGCCAATCCTGCAGCGCATCGATGACAACCCCTGCCTGCTCCAGGCTCAATTTCCGGTGCCGCAGAAAAAGCTCCAGCAACCTCGGATCGGAAGCATTGAGGTCTATCTTGCCGGACTCATTGGCCGCATAATACCGGACCACCCCGCCCTTCAGGGGCTGGGTGTACTGGAAGCCGGGAACCATGCGCCCGTACAGGGGTTCCGCCTCCAGGGCTATGGGCTTGTCCATGAGCCGGAAGAGCGCGATATGAAAGCCCGCCTCGGCCAGGATCGCCGCCCGGTCGCGCTCCTTGGCATTGGCCGCGATCCGCTGTTCCGCGCGGACATCCAGGGAGAGCTGCGAGGCGAGAAAGCTGGCCAGCAGCAGCACCATGATGACGATCAGCAGGGCAAAACCCCGGTTATCGTTGCGGAACTTCCCGCGGGGCAAGCGCCATTGGGTAATCGATACCATAGCCTTCAACGCTTTTCAAGCCTGACGGTTTCCAACTGACCGTCTTTACTGCCAATTTTTTTCAGGAGGAATTTCTGCCCCTCAACCAGCACCTCCCCGGCAAGTTCCG
>JAJZSH010000034.1 GCA_021822005.1 Deltaproteobacteria bacterium
TGCTGTCAGGGAGAAACCACGGTTTCTCTGGACCCCGAGGATATTACGCGGCTGGTCGCCTATTTGCATCTGCCTCTTGCCGAGGTGCGGGAAAAATATCTGCGCATTACCGGCAAGGTGGTGCAGATGAAAACCGTGGACGGCCACTGCATCTTTTTTAATGAAGGATGCACGGTGCATTCCGGCAAGCCTTGGCGTTGCAGGCAATGGCCCCTGCATCCGAGCATGCTCAGCGACCAGAACAATTTCGAGGCCATACGGCAATCCTGCCCCGGCATTAAAGGGGAGATCGGCTATGGAGAATTCCGCTCCCGGCTCGCGGCGATTCTTGATCAGCAGCAGGGCAAAGGCAAGTAGGCGAAACGGCGGTGAAGATCATTCTCCCGTTCCTGGGCAAAACCAGGGAGCAGTACCTTGCCGCCGGAATCGATGATTTCGCCGGGCGGCTCAGGCGTTTTGTCCAGCTTGAGGTGGTGGTGCTGAAGGAAAAGAAGAACGCGGCCAAGGAAGATCCGGCGCGGCAGCAACACGAGGAGGGGCAGATCCTTCTCGGCAGTGTGCTGCCATCAGACAGGGCAGCCAGGGCAGCCAGGATAGTGGCCCTTGATCCGGCAGGGCAACAGCTCAGCTCGGAAGAGCTGGCCGGGATGCTGAGCCGCTGGGAGGATCAGGGGGTCCGGGAGATTGCCTTTTTGATCGGCGGACCCACCGGGCTTGCACCGGAGCTGGTCCAAAAGGCGGATTATGTGCTGTCGCTCTCGCGGATGACCTTTACCCACGAGATGGCCCGCCTGCTGGTGCTTGAACAGCTGTACCGGGCTTTTTCCATCAAGGCCGGAACCGGGTACCATAAATAAAACAACAACCCCGGCCAGATCAAACGGATTCCACGGAACGGACTTCGGGAACCTCACCTTTTAAGAATTTTTCAATCTCGTTTTTGAGCGTATTCCTGGACATGGGGCATTCCTTGCAGGCGCCGGTCAGCTGGACCGTGACCACCCCGTCCTTGCTCACATCAACCAGGGCCACATCGCCTCCGTCTGCCTGTAACGTTGGGCGGATCTTTGCCAGAGCCGCCAGAATCCTGTCTCGCATTGTTGTTCCTCAAGCTGTGTTGTCAGGGTGAAAACGTACAACAATCTAACACAGCTCTTCCCCGGCGACAACCTTGCCGGCCCCGGAAAACTATCCGGTTGCCAGATTGCCCGTTGTCAGATTATGATAGCTCTCCCATTTTGTTCATGGCGAACAATGGGAAAGCTATCCCAACAAGGAGTCATAATGAAAAAGGTCCATAAGGATTTTCAGGATGTGTCAAGTCTGGAGTTGGCTCGTTTTGCCGCCCTGGCAGCCCTGGAGAAAAAAGCGGAGGACCTGGTCGTTCTTGATGTGCGGGGCCTGTCTTCCTTTACCGATTTTTTCGTCATCATGAGCGGACGTTCCACCAGGCATGTGCAGGGATTGGCCCAGGCGGTGGATGCGGCCCTGCGTCATAAAAATGTCAAGGACGGCAACACCGAGGGCCTCAACGAGGGGCATTGGGTTCTGCTCGATTATAACGATGTGATCGTGCATATCTTTTACAGCGAAGACCGCGGGTTTTATGACATTGAAGGGTTGTGGCACGACGCCCCCAGAGTGGAGATCGCCCCGGAAGCATCCTGAACAAGCTCTAAGGCTCTGGAGAAACGATGAAGAAGATCACACCGGTATTGCTGGCCATTCTCGATGGCTGGGGGGTTGGGGAACCATGGGAGGGCAACGCGATCCATCTTGCGCAAACGCCCAACATGGACCGCTGGCAGGCACACCAGCCCGCCACGACCCTGGTTGCCCACAATGGCGCGGTAGGGCTGCCGGAAGGGCAGATGGGCAACTCCGAGGTGGGGCATCTCAATATCGGCGCCGGTCGCATTGTCTACCAGGATTTCACCCGGATCAACCGGGCTATTGAAACCGGGGATTTTTTTAAGAATGAACCGCTGGCCGGGGTTCTTGGCCGCGCCGTCGAGCAGGGCACAGCAGTGCATCTTCTCGGCCTCGTTTCCGACGGCGGGGTGCACAGCCATATCTGCCATCTCATCGCCCTGCTGGAAATGGCCCAGAAAATGGGGCTTGCCAGGGTGTATGTCCACGCCTTCATGGACGGCCGCGACACCCCGCCCCAGAGCGGGGCCGGATACATGGCCGAGCTTGCCGAGGCCATTGGCCGGATCGGGGTGGGCCAGGTCGCCTCGGTCTGCGGCCGCTATTATGCCATGGACCGCGACAACCGCTGGGATCGGGTTTCCCTTGCCTGGCAGGCCATGGTGGATGGCCGGGGCCTGCATGCGGCCACGGAGGCAGGCGAGGCAGTGGCTGCGGCCTATGGGCGCGGCGAAACCGATGAGTTCATCAAGCCCACGGTTATCATGAACAACGGCCAGCCGGTGGCCACCATCAACGATGGGGATTCGGTCATCTTCTTCAATTTCCGGGCCGACCGGGCCAGACAGGTGACCCATGCCTTTATCGACCGGGAATTTGCCGGTTTCCCCGTGCAGCACCGTCCCCAACTGGCCGATTATCTCACCTTTACCGTGTATGAGAAGGATTTCGATCTGGCCGTGGCCTTTCCGCCGGTGGCCCTCACCCATATCCTGGGGGAAGAGGTCAGCAGCTACGGTTTAAGGCAGCTGCGGATCGCCGAGACGGAGAAATACGCCCATGTCACCTATTTTTTCAATGGCGGCCGCGAAGCTCCATATCCTCTGGAAGACAGGGCCTTGCTCCCATCCCCCCGCGAGGTGGCCACCTACGACCTGAAACCGGAGATGAGCGCGGGTGAGATCACCGAGGAGCTGCTCCGTCGACTTACGGACAATCCCTACAGTCTGGTGGTGCTCAACTTTGCCAATTGCGACATGGTGGGGCATAGCGGGATCATGGCCGCGGCCATCACCGCCGTCGAGACCGTGGACCGGTGTATCGGCCGTCTGGTCGAGCGCTTCACCGAACTCGGCGGGGTGGTGCTCATCACCGCGGACCATGGCAATGCCGAGGTCATGATCGATAAAAAAACCGGCGGCCCGGTGACGGCGCACTCCACCAATCCGGTGCCCCTGGTCATGGTCGGCGCCCAGCCAGGCCTCGGCCTCAGGGATGGCGGGACCCTGACCAACCTCGCCCCCACCATCCTCGAGCTGATGGGGTTGCCCATCCCGGCTGAGATGGAAAGCACCAGCCTGCTTGTGCGGAATGAAAAATTAAAAGTGAAAAATGTAGAGTAACAGATAACAAGAGCGATCAGGGGTAATCGGTAATGAAATACATCAGCACCAGGGGCGGCATTGCCCCTGTATCCTTCAAGCAGGCCGTGATGATGGGTCTTGCCACCGATGGCGGCCTGCTGCTGCCCGCGGCAATCCCCGAGATTTCCGCCGAAACCGTGGCCCAGTGGCGGCGGCTCAGCTATCCGGAGCTGGCAACCGCCGTGCTCAGCCGCTTTATCGATGATATTCCGGCCGACGACCTGCGCGGGCTTGTCGAAAGATCGTATCTGACCTTCAATCACCCGGAGATCACCCCGCTGGTCAAGCAGGGCGACTGTTACATCCTTGAGCTGTTCCACGGGCCGACCCTCGCCTTCAAGGACGTGGCCCTGCAGTTTCTCGGCAATGTCTTTGAGTACCTGCTCAAGGAATCCGGCGGCAAAATGAATATCCTCGGCGCCACCTCCGGCGATACCGGGAGCGCCGCGATCTACGGGGTGCGCGGCAAGGAGCGGATCAACATCTTCATCCTCCACCCCCACAAGCGGGTAAGCCCCATCCAGGAATTGCAGATGACCACGGTGACCGACGCCAACGTCTTCAATCTGGCGGTGCGCGGCACCTTTGACGACGGGCAGTCCATCGTCAAGGCCATCTTCAACGATCTGCCCTTCAAGGAAAAACACCAGTTGGGCGCGGTCAATTCCATCAACTGGGCCCGGATTGTGGCCCAGGTTGTCTATTATGTCTATGCCGCGCTCAAGGTCACAGGGAGCGAAGGGGTTGCCCAGGTGGATTTTTCGGTGCCCACCGGCAATTTCGGCGATATCTTTGCCGGGTATGTGGCCCGCCGCATGCTGCCCAATCAGATCCGCAACCTGATTCTGGCCACCAACGAGAACAACCTGCTGACCCGTTTTATCCTGAACGGCGATTATTCCCTGGGCGCGGTGACGCACACTGCAAGCCCTTCCATGGACATCCAGGTGGCAAGCAATTTTGAACGGTATCTCTACTACCTGAACGGCGAGGATGCCGGCCGGACCCGTCAGGACATGGACCGTTTCGCTGCCAGCGGCAGCCTCCAGTTTGACGAACTTGCCCAGGAAAGGGTGCGGGCGGATTTTGCCTCGCGCAGCGTGAACGAAGAGGAAACCATCGCCACCATCCGCGATTTTTACGAGTTGCATGGCTATGTGCTCGATCCGCATACCGCCGTGGGGGTAAAGGCCGGACTGGCGGGCAGGGAGCCGGGGGTGCCGATGATCTGCCTGGCCACCGCCCATCCGGCCAAGTTCGGCGCCGCGGTCCGGCGGGCCATTGGCCACGAGCCTGAAATGCCGGCGAGCCTTGCCGTACTGGCCGACAAGGAAACCCGCTGCGAGGTGATGGCGGCCGAGGTCGGGGCTGTGCAGGCGTTTGTCGAGCAGCATGCCCTGTAGCTTTCCGGGGACAGATTCTTTCGCCGGGATTGAGATTGGGGCATTTTCCAGGGGAAGCTGCGGTTTTTTCTGTTATACATTTTACATGTCGATGGAGTAGTCCACTGAACGAGGCCTCTGTGAACCAAACCGAACTTCTGCAATTCCTGAGCAAGATAGACCTGTTCCATTTCTTTTCCAGGGAAGAGCTTGCGGCTTTTTTGGAAAAGGCTACGGAAATGCGGGTCGCCAAGGGCGTCATTCTTTTTTACGAGGGCGATCCCGGCCAGGAGATGTATATTGTGCTGCGGGGGATGATCAAGGTCTTTCGCGGCAACCGGGTGATTGATATCGTCAAGCCCGGCGACTATTTCGGCGAAATGGCCATCATTGAGAACCAGCCCCGCTCCGCCGGCGTGGCAGCCCTGGAAGATTCCGTTCTCCTCCAGGTTCCCTTCGCGATGTTTCAGGAGTATTTTTCCCGGCAGCCCAAATCGCTGGTCGCCATGATGCGGACCCTGAGCCAGCGGGTCCGGCGTGATCTTGAAATTCTCGGGCATGAGTATGAGCAGATCAATATCATGGTGCATGATATGAAAAATCTGCTTACCCCCTTTCACCTTCTGGAGGTTCTGGAAAGAACCGTGCCAGGGCTTGCCGGGAACAGATACCTCGCCTGCATGATCAAGGCGCGGAGGGATCTCCTCGTTCTCATGGAAAATGCCCTGGCCCAGGCCCGGCGACTCCACATCGTCACCCCGATCCATGCCGAATCCCTGGACCGGCTGATCGTTGATCTCCAGGATTCGGCCTGGATGGTTCATCCGGATATTGGCGGTCGGGGTCTCCGGGTAGAGGTCACCGGCAGTCTGCCGGAATTTCCCTTTTCTTCCCTCGGCCTCTGCCGGGTGCTTTCAAACCTGGTGATCAATGCCGCCCAGGCCAGTGAAGCAGGGGGGCTCATTACCATTGTCCTTTCCCGTCAGGATGACGAGGCGGTGGTCAAGATCATTGACCAGGGTCAGGGCATCCCCGAGGAGGCGCGGGAGAAAATCTTCCACTCCCATTTCACCACCAAGGCCGATGGGAACGGGATCGGCCTCATTTCCTGCAGGCAGATCATCGAAGAAACCCATCGCGGCAGCCTCACCTTTGAGTCCACGCCCGGCCAGGGCACGACCTTCACCATCCGCCTTCCCTTCTTTCCCCGTATCGGGGAAGCCGTTGGAACAAAATATGGCCATCGCCGTTAACACTGCTGAAATGGCAAGAACGGCAGCAGCGCCGCTTACGCTGCTGTTAACGGCGTGAGGAGCCGTAACGGAATGGTAGTTATCGCGGCTGAAGCCGCTCCTACAAACAACCGATACGCCCCGACCCGGCAGGAGCGGCTTCAGCTGTCGGCCGCAGTGCGGATATCCGCAGTGGCTTTGTTTTTGCCGAATTCATCGATGAACCTGGGATCAGTCAGCAAGGGCGGATGGTGATGGAAATTTTCAAACAGAGGGTCGATGAGACTGTCAGTTTTTTGCGGGATAAAATGCCGGAGCCGCCGGAGATTGCCCTGGTGCTCGGCACCGGTCTGAGCGGCTTGGGGGAAAGGATCGAGTCGCAGGTTGTCCTGCCCTATGCGGAGATTCCCAATTTTCCCAGGGCAACCGTGGCCAGCCATGCCGGAAATCTTATTTTTGGCAGGCTCTGCGGCAAGCCGGTGGCTGTGTTGCAGGGCAGGTTCCATTATTACGAAGGCTATTTGGCCCGGGAGCTGACCATGCCGATCCGGGTTCTCGCCCTGCTCGGCGTAAAAACCCTCATCGTTTCCAACTCGGCAGGCGGCCTCAACCCGGCTTTTGCGCCCGGCACCTTGATGGTGGTGCGCGACCATCTGAACTTCATCCCGGACAATCCCCTGCGCGGTCCCAATGTTGACGCATGGGGCCCCCGTTTCCCCGACCTCTCCGCCCCCTATGACCGGCGCCTGATCGACACGGCCCTGGCCTGCGCGGCCCGGCAGCAGATCGCCCGGGTCAGCACCGGCGTCTATGTGGCCATCCCCGGCCCCAGCCTGGAAACCCCGGCGGAAACCCGGTATCTCCGGCAATGCGGCGCCGATGCCGTGGGCATGTCCACCGTGCCGGAAGTGATCGTGGCCATCCATGCAGGAATGCGGGTGCTGGGGGTATCGGTGGTTGCAAACGTCAATGATCCGGACAATCTCAAACCCATCATCCTGGAAGAGATCATCGAGGAAACCAGAAGGGCGGAAGACCGGTTGTCGCGCCTGCTCCTCGCGGTTCTGCCCGAGATATAGGTCAATATTCAGGTGGATAGACCGAAGGGTGAAGGTTTTTTTTAGTATACTTCAGTCTTCAGACTTCCGCCTAAAGACCCAAGTAGTTACGAGATATGAAAGGAACCCATGAACGCCAAGGCAAGCCTGCTGGTCTGCGGCCAGATTCTGACCCTGGACCCTAAAAATACCGTGATCGAAGACGGCGCCGTGGTCATTGCCGGAGATACCATTGTCGAGGTGGGGGAGCGGGCACCCCTGTTGGGCAAGCACCCCGGCCTGGAGCAGCTTGCCCAGCCCCATGGTCTTGTCATGCCGGGTCTGGTCAATACCCACACCCATGCGGCCATGGCCTGCTTCCGGGGTCTGGCCGATGATCTGCCGCTGATGACCTGGCTCAGCGAGTACATCTTTCCGGTGGAGGCCAACCTCAACGGCGAGATGGTCTACCAGTCCTCCCTGCTCTCCATGGCCGAGATGATCAAGTCCGGCACCACCAGTTTCTGCGACATGTATCTCTTTGCCAGGGAGGTGGCCCGGGCCACGGTTGCCTCCGGGATGCGCGGCTGGCTGGGCGAGGTACTGTACGATTTTCCCTCGCCCAACTACGGCGCGCCTGCAAACGGCATCCCGTATCTGGAAGAGCTGATGGCCGAATACCGCAATCATCCGCTCATCTCCATCACCGTTGACCCCCATGCCGTGTACACCTGTTCTCCCGATCTGCTCAAACGCCTGAAGGGCGTGGCGGAAAGGCACGGGGCCGCCTATGTGATTCACCTGGCCGAAACCAAAGACGAGGTGGAGGGCTGCCTTGCCAGATATGGAAACACCCCGGTCATGCATCTGGAGGCCCTGGGGATTCTCGATGGCCAGGTGGTGGCCGACCATTGCGTGGTGCTGACCGAGGAGGAGATCGCCCTGCTCGCCGAGCGGGGGGTCAAGGTGGCCCATTGCCCGGAAAGCAACATGAAGCTTGCCTCGGGCGTGGCCCCGGTGCCGGAGCTGCTGGCGGCCGGGGTCACGGTGGGCCTGGGCACGGATGGCGCGGCCAGCAACAACGATGCGGACATGTTCGGCGAGATGGATACCGCAGCCAAGCTGCACAAGGTGCATCGGCTCGACCCCACGGTGATGAGCGCCGCAACCACCCTGCGGATGGCCACCCTTGGCGGCGCGCAGCTGCTGGGGGCCGAGACCCGGATCGGCAGCCTGGAGCCGGGGAAAAAGGGTGATCTCATCGTGCTGGATATGAACAGGCCGCACCTGACCCCGATGTACAACATCCCGTCGCATCTGGTGTATGCGGCCAGGGGGAGCGATGTGGTGCATTCCGTGATCAATGGCCGGGTGGTGATGCGGGATAGACGGCTGCTCACCATGGATGAAGATGCGGTTCTGGACAGGCTGCGCGAGATTGGCGCGCAGATCTCCGGACTGGTCAGGCCGGGGCGGAGATGAACAGAAGTTGTTTCGCCACGGAGCATTCCTTGCGGTGCTTGAATACGAGGCGGCAAAATTATCCCGGTCGTGCCGGTTTTTTGTTGACAACCCCTTTCCGCATTGTTATACATCTTGCGTTTTTCACAGTGCTGAAAATGAGCGGGAATAACTCAGTGGTAGAGTGCAACCTTGCCAAGGTTGAAGTCGCGAGTTCGAATCTCGTTTCCCGCTCCACATTTTGCTTGAGGCTCGAGGCAGCTCTGGGCCTATTTGCATTGACCGACAGCCCGTCCTGCATTTTTTCATGGCAGAGCGGGCCATTTTGACTTATATAGATGTATTCTTTTTTAGTTTTGCGAGGGCTTTGAAATGAAGACATATTTGACCCCGGTCAAAGATATTGAGCGCAAGTGGCTGATCGTTGATGCTCAGGATAAGGTGCTTGGCCGTCTGGCTACCGAGATTGCCACGCGTCTGCGCGGCAAGCACAAGGCCAATTACTGCACCTTTCTTGATGTTGGTGATTTTGTCATTGTGGTCAATGCGGACAAGGTTCGTCTGACCGGAAAGAAGTGGGATGACAAGGTGTATCGTCATCATACCGGTTTTATGGGCGGCTTGAAGGAAAAGACTGCCAAGGTACTTCTGGCGCAAAAGCCGGAAGATCTGTTGCGCAAGGCTGTTCGCGGCATGTTGCCCAAGAACACCCTGGGACGGAATCAACTGAAGAAATTAAAGGTATATGCCGGAGCGGAGCATCCCCATGCCGCCCAGCAGCCTGAGTCTCTGGAATTATAAAATCCTGCTCTTTTAAAACAGGATATTGGAGCTTGAACATGGCAAAGAATAGTTTTTACGCGACCGGAAAAAGAAAGACCGCTGTTGCCAGGGTGTGGTTGAAGCCGGGTTCCGGCAACATCCAGGTCAACAAGATGAGCGTGCCAGATTATTTCGGCGGCGGATTTGACTACCTGCAGAAGGTTACAAAGCCTTTGGCTTTGACCGACACCGCGGCAAAATTTGATATTCTCGCCACCTTGAGCGGCGGCGGCAAGATCGCCCAGACCGAGGCCTTGCGGCACGGGATTTCCCGGGCTCTGCTGGTTGTTGATCCCGAGCACCGGGGCGCCTTGAAAAAAGCGGGTTTTCTGACCCGTGATCAGCGCGTGAAAGAACGGAAAAAATATGGTCAGAAGGCGGCCAGAGCGAGGTTCCAGTTCTCCAAGCGTTAATCGTTGTCTGGTATTGCCTTGTCAATATCACGGACACCATTGTGTATCTCATCAGGGGAAAGGCGCGTATCGCTCTTCCCCTGATTTTTTTTGGCCTGTGTCAGGCAGCCCTGTGGTTGCACGCTGAGTGGAGAAAAAGATGGTACGAATCGGCATTGTCGGTGCATCCGGGTACACCGGGGCGGAGCTGGCCCGGATACTGTGCAATCATCCCGAGGTAGAGCTGACGGTGGCAACCTCCCGGCAATACGCGGGAAAACCGCTGTCCCATGTTTTTCCCAGCCTGCAGGGCCGGGCGGATATCCTCTGCGAAGATCTCCGGGTTGAGGCGCTTGTCGATCGGGCTGATTTTTTCTTTACCGCGGTGCCCCATCAGACCGCCATGGATATCGTGCCGCAGCTGGTGGCTGCAGGCAAGAAGGTCGTTGATCTTTCCGCCGATTTCCGCCTCCATGATCCGCAGGTCTATGAGCAATGGTACCAGGCGCACAGCGCCAAGGATTTGCTGGCCACGGCGGTGTACGGTTTGCCCGAGCTGCATCGGGCGGCGATTTGCAAGGCGCAGCTGGTTGCCAATCCCGGCTGCTACCCGACCAGCGTTATCCTTGGGCTTGCACCGTTGCTCAAAGCCGGGCTTGTTGACCCGGAAACCATTATCATTGATTCCAAATCAGGGGTTTCCGGGGCAGGGCGGGCGGCGCAGACAGGCGCGCTCTACTGCGAGGTGGCCGACGGCTTCAAGGCATACAAGGTGGGCGAGCATCGGCATACCCCGGAGATCGAGCAGGAGCTGGGCGGGTTGTGCGGAAAACCGGTGACGGTATCTTTCACCCCGCATCTGGTGCCGATGTCGCGGGGCATTCTCAGCACGATTTACGCACACGCAGGCAAACCGCTCTCCGGTTTGACCGAACTCTATCAGGATTTTTACCGGGAGGAGGAGTTTGTCCGGGTCTGCCCGGCCGGGCAGTATCCGGCGACCCAGTATCTCCGGGGCAGCAATTACTGTGATATCGGCACCAGGTTCGATCCGCGCACCGGCCGGGTTATCATCCTGTCCGCCATAGACAACGTGGTCAAGGGCGCCTCGGGCCAGGCCGTGCAGAACATGAATCTCATGTGCGGTTTCCCGGAGAATACCGGGCTTAGAATCGTTCCCCTTTTCCCGTAGAGCGCAGTGCGAAACATCAAGCTTGTCCTGGCCTATGACGGTACTGACTACGCCGGCTGGCAGAGGCAGCTGGGCCAGCCCACCATCCAGCAGGTCATGGAAGAGGCCATTGCCCGCCTGACCCAGGCTCCGGTCACGCTCCACGGGGCTGGTCGAACCGATGCCGGGGTGCATGCCGAGGGGATGGCGGCCAATTTCCAGACCGAGGCGGCCATTCCGCTTTCCGGCTTGGTGAAGGGGTTGAACAGCATGCTGCCCGAGGCTATCCGGGTGCTGGCCGCCGAAAAGGTTGCCAATGATTTTCATGCGCGCTATAACGCCAGGGGCAAGGTGTATGCGTACACCTTCATGAGCACGGAGATCATGCCGCCCTGCTCGCGGCTGTACGCCGTCCAAGTCCGGGCCCCTTTTGCCTGCGCCGCCGTGCGGCTCTGTCTGCCGATGCTGGTCGGGACCCATGATTTCAGCAGTTTTGAGGCAGCCGGCTCCCGCGATTTGGCGATCACCGGAGGCAGGGGCGCCGTGCGGACCATTTTTTCCGCCCGCCTTGACGAGGAAGGAAAAGACAGCCGGATGTATCGCCTGACCATCGCCGGGGACGGCTTTCTGAGGCATATGGTGCGCAACATTGTCGGCACCCTGTTTGGTGTGGGGCGCGGGCGGTTGACCCCCCTTGATTTTCAGGAGATCGTGGCGGCCCGGGATCGGACCCTGGCCGGGGCAACCGCGCCCGCCAGGGGGTTGACCTTGAAGACGGTTTTGTACTGAGTTGTGTCGGCTTCGTGGCGGTGCCTGCCGGAGCTTTTTTGCAAACGCCATTACAAGGAAGGAAAATGGAAGCGGAAATTATTACCCTTGCACAACGTGTCAAGCAGATCAAGCCTTCGCCCACCCTTGCCGTGAACGCCAAGGCCAAGGCCCTGAAGGCGGCGGGCGCCGACATCCTCAATTTCAGCGTGGGCGAGCCGGATTTTGACACCCCGGCCCATGTGTGCGAGGCCGGGAAAAAAGCCATAGACGAAGGGTTCACCCGCTACACCGCGGTGCCGGGTATCCCGGAGCTGCGGGAGGCAATCGCCCATCGCCTGGCCCAGGACAAGGGCTGGAGCTATGAGCCCGAGCAGATCCAGGTCTGCTGCGGCGGCAAGCACGGGCTCTACAACATGGCCCAGGCCCTCTTCGGCCCCGGCGATGAGGTGCTGATCCCGACCCCGTACTGGGTGTCCTATCCGCCCATCGTCCTGTTGGCAGGCGCCACCCCGGTGGAGGTGCCGCTCTCCGAGGCAAACGACTTTGACTTGAGCGAAGAGCTGCTCACCCGCTACGCCACGCCGAAAACCAAGGCCATTATCCTGAACAGCCCTTCCAACCCCACCGGCGCCGTGTTTTCCGCCAAGGCCCTTGAGGCGGTGGCGAAGATGGCCCTGGTCAATAAATGGCTGATCATCTCCGACGATATCTACGACACCATTGTTTATGGTGAGGGCAAGCTGCCGCATATTCTGGATGTGGACAAGCGGCTCGCACCCCAGACCCTGGTGCTCAACGGCGTGTCCAAGTCCTTTGCCATGACCGGCTGGCGCATCGGCTACACTGCCGGGCCAAAGCAGATTATCGCGGCCATGAACAAGATCCAGAGCCAGAGCACCTCCAACCCCTGCTCCATCTCCCAGAAGGCGGCGCTGGCCGCGGTGAGCGGGCCCCAGGATTTCCCGGCCATGATGCGGGACGCCTTTGTGCCCCGTCTTGACTTCATCATGGCGGCCCTGGGCAATATTCCCGGCGTGACCTGCGTGCGGCCCAAGGGCGCTTTCTACGTGTTTCCCAATGTTTCCGCCTACTATGGCAGAAACTTCAAGGGAAAGGTGATGGCGAACTCGGTTGATCTGGCGGATTATCTGCTGGATGAGGCCTTGCTGGCCACGGTGCCGGGTGCGGCTTTCGGGGCGGATGCCTTTATCCGCTTCTCCTTTGCCACGGCCATGGGGACCATCGAAGAAGGAATGAAGCGGCTGGCCGAGGCCTTGGGGAAACTCTCGTAGGGGAGCCGGTTTCAGCCTGGGCCGAAATCCTGGGGGGCGGCATCGCTCAAGGCCCAGGTCCAGCTATCCAGGGGGCGCTCCTTTGAGAGCGCCTTCTGGCCGTTCTGGGTGTAACACTGGTAGAGCCACTCTCCGCTTTTGAGAAAAATCCTGATAAATCCATGAGTGGGGTGCGTAAACCAGCCTTCAGTATATGTGCCGTCCATGTGCCTGTGTGTCTCCCGAGTGTTGCGTCTTTGTAATCCCGCCTGGCCATATTTGTTGAAATCGCAGATAAGCGCAGACTTCGAAAATCCGCGTGTCAGTCATCGGCAGTAGTGCCGATATCATAACAGTTATTGCTTGGTAACTCTTTGGTTTCGGAGTCTCGCGGGCTCGCTTACCTGTGTTGCGGACCTGCGCCGATGGGTCAAGCCCATCCGCTGGCCTTTTTCCCTTTTTACGAGACCATCATAATTTCTATTTTTCAAGACAGTGGGCAATACATTCCTTGCATTTCTTGTCGGTTTTTCCGGTCTGGCAGTACTTGCTGAATCCTGAGATCAGATCGTTGCCGCCCCGTGGGCATTGTTCCATGAAACTGACAAACTGGGTCAGCCGTTCGATGATCTCCTTGGGCGCGGCATGTTCAATCTTGCAGGCCCCTTCTTCCGCAACCTTTTCCCCGACCGCCAGAACCTTGATGAAGAAATCCTTGAGCGCCCGATGGCGGAGGATAACATCCTTGGCCATTTCCTTCCCGGCGGCGGTGAGGGTGATGACCTCATAGGGGGAATAGTTGATCAGGCCCTTCTGGGCCAGGGAGCGAAAGGCTTCGGTCACGGAGGAGCGGCTGACCTTGAGCGCGCTGGCGATCTCCTTGGCTCTGGCCACCTGTTTTTCGGCAATGATGTGGAAGATGGTTTCCAGATAGTCTTCCAGGCTGGCGCTGAGTCGTTTGGGAGTTGTCATGGGCTGATTACCTGGCATCTGGGCGTGTGTTCCCAAGGGGCAGGGATTGTCTTCTGCTCCCGAGATAAATATTTTTAGGATTGTCTAAAAGTATAAGGAATTCTAAGGAAAGTCAATTGATCAACAGGCCGCAATGCCAAAAAAATGTTGTCAACAATTTCTTGTCAAGGAAAACAACTAAGCGCTTATCCATAAACAAGCCTTGCCGGGATTGCGCCGGATTTTATCGCGATAATTGAGTAAAACAGCAAGGGTAGCAGCACTACGGCGATTATTTCGGAGTCTCGGCTTTGCCTCGCTTATCTGCGATTGAGGAGCGGACAAGGGCGGGGCGGCAAAAGCCGGATGCGAGCACAAAGGATTTATTTACGGACAAGCTCTAAGATTGCATTTCCTTTGGCGTCAGCGGGTTGGTCCTTGCCGACCTGTTAGGAGACTGTAGAAAAACGCTGGAGTTTTGAAATTTCGCGCCTGCCCTCATGTTTTTGGTGTATTATTCCAAAGTGCCTGCTGTCCGGAAAAGATTGCACGTTGATCAGAGAGCCGGAGCGGCGGATTTTTCTAAAAAAAATTATTGGAAAGATATTCGTGCGCAACACTATCCTGTCAAACCCTTCCGTGCCTGCCGCTGAGACCATGCCAGTCCCGGAAATCAGTATCATTATTCCGGCCTGCAACGAAAGTGGGTCCATAGCCGGTGTTGTGGAAGGAGTGCATCAGGCAATGAGCGTATTGCAACGGGCGTATGAGATTCTCGTTGTCAATGACGGCTCGACCGACGATACCGCCGAGGCTGCCCGGCAGGCGGGGGCCATGGTTATCACCCATCCCTACACCATTGGCAATGGTGCGGCGGTGAAAACCGGCATCCGCCATGCCACCGGAAAAATTCTGTGCATGATGGATGGTGATGGTCAGCACGATCCCGCCGACATCTCGCGCCTGCTTGCCAGACAGGAGGAAGGATTCGATATGGTGGTCGGCGCACGGCAGGGCGGCTCACAGGCAAACAGGTGGCGCGGCCTGGCAAATGCTCTCTACAACCGGCTGGCGAGCTACATGACCGGTCACCGTGTGGAGGATCTTACCTCCGGCTACCGTGTTGGCCTGGCGGAAAAAGTCCGCGAGTTCCTGCATCTGTTGCCCAATGGATTTTCCTACCCGACCACCATCACCATGGCGTTCTTCCGCGCAGGATATCCCGTGGCCTATGTCCCGCTGGATGTGGCGCCACGTATCGGCAAAAGCCATATCCGACCGATCAAGGATGGTATCCGCTTCCTGCTCATCATCTTCAAGATCGGTACTCTCTATTCGCCGTTCAAGCTGTTCGTTCCGGTGGCTTTTGTGCATTGTCTGTTCGGACTCGGATATTATGCCTATACATTTGTCAGTTCCGGCCGCCTGTCGATCATGACCGTATTCATGCTCACCGCCGGCGTGACCATCTTCCTCATCGGCCTGGTATCAGAGCAGATCACCCAGCTCATGTACATGCGAGGTCGTGAAAATCTCTTCCCTGCCAAGGATACTCCCCGCCAATGATTGACTCCCCCCGTCCCGGGATCATCGGTCTGGGCTATGTTGGTCTGCCGCTGGCCCTGGCATTTGGACGCCTGTATCCCACCCTGGGTTTTGACACCAATCCCGAACGGATCGCCGCGCTCAAGCGGGGCGAGGATCGTAGCGGAGAGATCGGGCATGATGCCCTGCGCGCCGCACCCCTGTTGCGTTTTAGCGGTGACTCCAAGTCGCTGGTCGCCTGCAACGTGTTCATCGTTGCGGCCCCGACGCCGGTTGATGCCCATAACCGTCCCGACCTCACCCCCCTGATGCGGGCAAGCGAAACGGTCGGGGCCTGTCTGAAGACCGGGGATGTGGTGATCTACGAGAGCACGGTTTTCCCCGGCTGCACCGAGGAAATCTGTGTGCCTGCGCTGGAACAAGCCTCCGGACTCCGTTTCAATCAGGAGTTCTTCGTGGGCTACAGCCCGGAGCGGATCAACCCCGGGGACAGTCAACGCGGTCTGGCTGAGGTGATAAAAATCACTTCCGGTTCAACACCGGAAACCGCCGCCTTTGTCGATCGGCTGTATCGCCAGGTGGTCCGCGCAGGCACCCACCTGGCCACCTCCATCCGCGTGGCTGAAGCAGCCAAGGTCATCGAGAATATCCAGCGGGATGTGAACATTGCCCTGGTCAATGAACTGGCCATCCTGTTTCACAGGCTCGGGCTGGACACCGGTGAAGTGCTTGCGGCAGCCGGCACCAAATGGAATTTCCTTCCTTTCCGCCCGGGTCTGGTCGGCGGACACTGTATCGGCGTTGATCCGTATTATCTGACGCACAAAGCCCGGGAGATCGGGTATCATCCCGAGATGATCCTGGCCGGTCGCCGCATCAACGACAGCATGGGCGAGCATGTGGCCCAGCGGATCATCAAACTGCTCGCCCGTCGGGGTGGCTCGCTGTGCAATGCCCGCGTCCTGATCCTTGGCGTTACCTTCAAGGAGGACTGTGCCGATATCCGCAACACCCGGGTTATGGACATCACCCGTGAATTGCGGGACTATGGGCCTGAGGTGGTTCTCTATGATCCACTGGCCGATCCAGTCGAGGTTCTTGCGGAATACGGCGAAACCCTGCTCGCCGTCCTGCCCGATGGCACCTTTGATGCCGTGGTCCTGGCCGTTGCCCACAAGGAATTCAGGGAGCTGTCAGTGGACGCCGTCCGTGCGTTGGCCGGCCCTGCGGGCGTGGTGTTTGATGTCAAGTCCGTCTGGCCGCGGAACGTGGTGGATGACCGGTTGTGAGATGTCCTGTATGTCAGGCAGGGATAACAAAAAAAGTTGTGTCTTTCTCGTTGCTGCTCTATAATGTGACCAAGTTGGTCATATACATTGAGGTGCATCATGCAACAGGTTCAAATCGCACACGCCAAGGCACATTTTTCAGCTCTGCTGGAACGGGTTGAGGCTGGAGAAGAAATCATTATCGCCCGGCGGGGCAAGGCCATTGCGCGGCTGGTTCCAGAATCCCATGCCCAGCGAAGCGCGGCGGATGTATTCCACGAGATCTGGGAACTCGGTGGTTTTGATCTTGAAGCGCCGCCGGAACTCTCCATGGATGCCCAGAAAATTGACCTGGACTGACCCCATGCGCTACCTGCTCGACACCAACATTCTCATCGCCATGAGCAAGGAAAGGCCGGGGCTTGTAAATCGCTTGCAAAACTGTCCGGCCGGGGCCATTCTTCTTTCGTCTGTCGTACTGGCGGAGATTGAATACGGTATCGCAAAAAGTATCCGGCAGGAACAAAACCGGCGGGTGTATGCAGCCATTATCCATGGCTTTCAGGTTGTTTCTTTCGATACCGAGGCGGCTCGTCAGTACGGGCCCCTCCGCGCAAATCTGGAAAAGCGTGGCCTGTTCATCGGCCCGAATGACCTGATGATTGCCGCCCAGGCACGGGCACTCAATGCCGTGCTGGTGACGGACAATATCGGGGAGTTTTCGCGAGTTGAGGAGATCAGGGTGGAGAACTGGCTTGTTTGAAACGGGTGCTCCAACCGGTCGTTGTCAAGGAAGATGTCGCATTTCTTATGCTGCCTTGTCTTGAGGTGTCGTCTTTCTCTGAGTCGATTTTTGTGGATTCAAGGATACTACCGCCGGTCGATTCCAGTTTCGGTAATCACC
>JAJZSH010000035.1 GCA_021822005.1 Deltaproteobacteria bacterium
GGGAGTAAGCGGTTCCTCGCTCCTGCAGGAGATCAAGCTGCATGGCCAGAAAAACGCCCATTTTGTCGCGGATGTTGAATCCCTGTCGCGCACGGTGCGGGGCATGGTGCAGCCGGACGATATTGTCCTGACGCTGGGCGCAGGCAATATCCACCAGGCCGGCGAGGAACTTTTGCAGAAACTGGAGCAGGGGCATGCTGCCTGCCAGGGTCTGTAGCCAGCAAGGCCGCCCTGGCAGGGCGGCCTTGAAATTCCGGGGGCAGAAGCCGATGGAAAAAAGGGTGGACAACTGGCCGGAGCAACTGCGCGACCTCTGGTCCGGCGAGATCGAATGGAACAGCCCGCTGGCCCGCTGGTGCACCCTGCAGGTAGGCGGCCCGGCCCGGGCCATCGCCACGCCGGCAAGCCGGGAAGAATTACAGAGTCTTCTCGCCGTGCTGGCAAGACTGGGCGTTTGCTGGAGGGTCATTGGCCGGGGCAGCAACCTGTTGGTTTCCGACGCGGGCTATGAAGGGGTCATTGTCATGCTGGGCCGGAAGTTCGCGGCCATTGCCCAGCGGGCCGGGGGAAAGGCCGGAGAGGCCAGGGTGCAGGTTGAGGCCGGATGCAGCCTGATGAAGCTGGTCAGATGGTGCGCCGCCCAGGGATTACAGGGGCTGGAATTTGCCGCGGGCATTCCGGGCTCGGTGGGCGGGGCAGTGGTCATGAATGCCGGAGCCTGGGGCAAGGAGATGAGCGAACCCCTGTCCGCGGTGACTTTCTTGCGCGGGTCCGGGGAGTTTGTGGAAAGAGAAAAAGGCGGCCTGGCTTTTTCTTACCGGCATCTGGAAACAGAGGGTATGATTGTGGTGGCTGCGGAGTTTTTGTTGCAGGCCGGGGATCGGCAGGCCATTGATATAAGATGCGGTCAGTTGATGCGCGACCGGAAAGAAAAGCAGCCGCAGGGTCTGGCCAATGCCGGTTCGTTTTTTAAAAATCCGCCGGGCTCGCCCGCCGCTGGAAAGCTCATACAGGACGCGGGGTTAAAGGGAGTTCGCGTAGGTGGCGCCCAGGTTTCCGAGGTGCATGCCAATTTTCTGGTGAATACCGGTTCGGCCACGGCCCAGGATTTTCTGGATCTGATGCGGGTTGTGCAGGAAAAGGTTTTCGAGCGGTTCGGTGTCCGGCTGGAGCCGGAAGTTCACCTTCTTTAAGCGGGAAGGCAAAAGGGGGCAGGGACGGTTTTGCAAAAGGGAAAGCCCATACAGCAGCGTTACGGGGGCGGTAAAAAAAGCCGGACCCTGGACCTGAAAAAAAAACTGGCCATTCTTGGGGTTGGTTTTCTTTTGCTGGTGGCAGGCTTTGCCGTGGTAGGCTTTATCGTTTATAAAGCCATGGGTCGCTCGGATTTTTTTCAGATAACCGCCACCAACATCCAGGGCTGCCGCCGGACCACCAAGAACCTCATTCTTGAAATGAGCGGGGTGGATGTGCACAGCAATCTGCTGGCGCTCGATACCAAGAGGGTGAAGGCCGGGATCGAGGCCCATGAATGGGTCGAATCGGTGGAGATTGAAAGGGACTGGCCAACCCGGTTGACCATTGTTGTCAAGGAACGTCTGCCGGTGGCCATTGTCAGCCTCGATAACGGCCTGTTCTATCTTGACCAGAACGGGGTTGCCTTTGCCCAGGTGTTGCCGCCCGAGGATATGGATTATCCCATCATCACCGGGCTGAAAAGGGATGAATGGCCGAGAACCCTCAAGGATTCGCCACTGGGCGAGGCCCTGCAGTTCATTAAATACGCGGGTCAGGGGAGTTCCATCCTGCCGAAGCAGAATATCTCGGAACTCCATGTGGCCGGGAACCAAAATATCATCCTGTATCTGGTGGACCGGCCTTTTCCCGTCCATCTGGGCTCAGGCAATGTCAGCGCCAAATATTACTGGCTGACCAAGGTGCTGTACAAGTTATACAAGAGCAAGGAATTTGAAAAAGCCGCCTATGTCAGAATGGACTATGGGCGGAACCAGGTGCTGGTGGGTTTTGACGAGACGGTATAGGGCGAAAACCGTTTCTCCCGACCGGCAACCAAAAGCAAAGGGTTGGATTGTGATAACCGTCGGTGGCGCGTCTTGTTGCGAGATCGAGCAAAGGTGAGCAAATGGCACATGAAGAACGTGGCGATCTGATTGTCGGGCTGGATATCGGCACCACCAAGATCTGCGTGGTGGTGGGCGAGGTGCATGATACCCGGGTTGACATCATCGGCATAGGCAGGCATCCGTCGGTGGGGTTGCGCCGGGGGGTGGTGGTCAATATCGAGAGCACCGTCCACTCGATCAGGCAGGCGGTGGAAGAGGCGGAACGCATGGCTGGCTGCGAGATCGGCTCGGTGTATGTGGGCATTGCCGGGAGCCACATCAAGAGCTTCAACAGCCACGGCCTGATCGCCATCAAGCATAACGAGATCAGGCAGGACGACATCGACCGGGTGGTGGATGCGGCCCGGGCCGTGCCCATCCCGCCGGACCAGGAGGTGATCCATGTGCTGCCGCAGGAGTTCATGGTGGACGGCCAGGCCGATATCCAGGACCCCATCGGCATGACCGGCGTCCGCCTCGAGGCGGATGTGCATATTGTGACCGGCTCGGCAACCGCGGTGCACAACATCGTCAAATGCTGCAACCGTGCCGGACTCCAGGTAACGGATGTGGTGCTCGAACCCCTGGCCTCGGCAGACGCGGTCCTCACCAGGGAAGAAATGGAGCTGGGGGTCGGGTTGCTGGACATCGGCGGCGGCACCGCCGATCTGGCGATCTTTGCCGATGGGACCATCAAGCACACCTTTGTCCTTGGTCTCGGGGGCCAGAACCTTACCAACGACCTTTCCATAGGGCTGCGCACCCCGCAGAAGGAGGCGGAAAGGCTGAAGGAGGAGTACGGCAGCGCCCTGGCCTCTCTCATCGACAAGGATCAGGTCATAGAGGTTCCCAGCGTGGGGGGCAGAAAGAACCGGAAGCTTTCCCGGCGGGTCATGGGAGAGATCCTTGAGCCCCGGGTTGAGGAGATGCTCACTCTCATCAACCAGGAGTTGCTGGATTCCAAGTACAAGGAAATGGTCAACGCCGGCATGGTGCTGACCGGCGGCTCGTGTCTTCTCGACAACATGGAAGAGCTGGCGGAACAGATCTTTGACCTGCCGGTCCGCATCGGCCGCCCGGAAAATATCGGCGGGGTGGTGGATGTGGTGGGTACGCCGCAGTGGGCAACCGGCGTTGGTCTGGTTATTTATGGCATGAAAAATGGGCCGGGCGAGAGATTCAAGCGGCCCAAGGGGGGAGTGGTGGGGAGAGTCACCGGTCGGATGAAGGACTGGTTTAAAGGGATAGTATAAGCTGTTGGAACAAAATATGGCCATTGAAATGGCAAGAACGGCATAAAGAGCCGTAACGGAATGATTAATAGAACAGCAGTGTTAACGGCGATGGTTATTCCGTAACGGCTCCTAAACACGCTCATCAAGCACAGGCGTTGTTGGGGAATCGGTCAGAGACCTTGAACAGGGAGAGCAGGATATGACTTTTAAATTCGCGGAAGCAGAGTCACGGGCAAAGATCAAGGTTTTTGGCGTTGGCGGCGGCGGTGGGAATGCGGTCAACACCATGGTGGACAGCAAGATTCTCGGGGTGGAGTTCATTGCCGGCAACACCGATATTCAGGACCTGGAGAAATCCAAGGCCGATGTCCGGTTGCAGCTTGGCAAGAATGTCGCCAAGGGACTTGGGGCCGGAGCCAACCCTGAAAGGGGCAGGGAGGCGGCGGAGGAGTCCATCGATGAAATCAGAAAACAGTTGCAGGACTGTGACATGGTTTTTGTCACCGCCGGGTTGGGGGGCGGAACCGGGACCGGGGCCGCACCGGTTGTGGCCAGGATTGCCAAGGAGCTGGGCGCGCTGACCGTGGGGGTGGTGACCAAGCCCTTTGCCTTCGAGGGCAGGGCCCGGATGAAAAACGCGGAACTTGGCTGGAAGAATCTGAAAGAACATGTGGACACCATCATCACCATTCCCAATGACCGCCTGATTTCCCTGAGCCAGAAAGGAACCCGCTTCATCGACGGGATGAAGATGGCCGACGATGTCTTGGTGCAGGCCGTGAAAGGCATCACCGATCTGATCAACCTTCCCGGCTACATCAACCCGGACTTTGCCGATGTGCGGGCCATCATGAACGAGATGGGCCAGGCGCTCATGGGTTCAGGCTATGGCGTTGGCGAAAAACGGGCGGTGGAAGCGGTGAACATGGCGATCAACAGCCCGCTTTTGCAGGACATCAGCATTGCCGGCGCCAAGGGTGTTTTGGTCAATATCTCTGCCAGCCGGGAGACGTTGACCATGCCGGAAGTGACCGAGGCAACCACAAAAATTTATCAGGAAGTGCATGAGGACGCCAATATTATCCTGGGCGTCATCTTTGACGAGAACCTGGGCGATGAGTTGCAGGTAACGGTTATTGCCACTGGTATCCGCGATACAGTGGAGGAGATCGAAGAGTTGTCCGACAGGGTGCAGCTGATGCAGAAAAAACGGGAGCCCGCCGCGCAGCCGCTGCCGTTCAGAAAAGGCGAGCAGGGCATGGCCGCAGGCCGCGCCGTAGCCAACGGCATGCATAGATCCTATGCCAACAATATTTTAAACGAGCAGGACTACGATCGGCCGACCTTTTTGCGCAGGAATGAAAGCTGATGAAATTGTAAAAACTAAAAAACAACGCGGAGACGCAAAGACGCAAAAAATTGTTTTTAAAAACAAATGGTTGATTGTCTGTCTTTGCGTCTTTGGAGGCTTGCGCCGCGCGTTTGCCTGCCTTAAAAACACAACGTGTTACGACGCCATCATTTTGGAATGCATAAAAAGCGGGTGCGCAGTGGCTGCCCGCTGTCAACCACTGCCGGGGCGTTCTGTTTTTCTCTGGCAGGTTCGATACGGACCCCATGCGCCAGAGCCAATCTGCATCCGCTGATTTCCTTGCCAGCGAAAAAGGGACGCAGCGGAAGAAATGGAAGGGTCGGCTGCCGGTTGCCCTCATCTTCCCAAACAGATATGGACTCGGCAACTCCAACCTGGGCTTCCAGCTCGTCTATGCGCTGGTAAACAGCCTGCCCGGCTTCGTTTGCGAGCGGTTTTTTTATCAGGATAACCAGCCCCCGGTTTCCCTGGAATCGGGCCGCCCCCTCCGCGATTTCCCGATCCTGCTCTGCTCCTTGAGCTTTGAACAGGACTTTCTCAATCTGTTGGCCCTGTTTTTTGCCGGCGGTATCGAGCCGCTGGCCGAAAAGCGCAGTGCAAACACCAGCAGGTTTCGGCCTGGCCAACCCCTTGTCATTGGCGGCGGCGTTGCCTCCTTTATCAACCCCGAGCCCCTGGCGCCCTTTGTGGACCTTTTTGTCGTTGGGGAAGCGGAGCCGATCCTCCCGCAACTCATGGAGCATCTTGCCGACCACCTGACGGTCGAAGAGCCGGAAGCGCTGCTCAGGGAAATCGTCCGGGAGTACAGCGGCTGTTATGCCCCGCGCTTTTATACCATGCATTACGGGGAAGGCGGGATCCTGACCCGCATCGAGGCCGACCCGGAGGCGCCGACCCGGGTGCGGCGCGTGGTGCTGGAAAAATCCCAGGTGGCCGGACATTCGAAACTGCTCTCTCCCGAAGCGGAGTTCGCCGACCTTTTCCTGACCGAACTTGGCCGCGGCTGCAGCCGCGGGTGCAGGTTCTGCGCCGCCGGGTTTGTCTATCGTCCTCCCCGCCTCTGGTCGGCGGAAAGCATCCTGGCCGCCCTGGCCGAGCGGCCCCATGAGATAAAACGGGTGGGTCTGCTGGGGATGGAGATGGCGCGGGGTGAGGATCTCGCCCGGATTGCCGGTTATCTGCTGGGCGAGGGCTGCGCCTTGTCTTTTTCTTCCTTGCGGGCTGACGCCATCAGCGGCGAACTCTGTGACCTGCTTGCGCAAAGCAGACTGAAAAGCGCGGCAATCGCACCCGACGGCGGTTCGGAAAGGCTCCGCCGGGTAATCAATAAAGGAATCAGCGAGCAGGATGTGTTGTGTGCGGCAGAGACCCTGGCTCGGGCGGGAATCAATCATCTCAAGCTCTATTTCATGATCGGCCTGCCCACGGAAACCGAGGATGATCTGGCGGAACTTTTGCTTTTGACGGACAAGGTCCGCAAGACCCTGCTGGGGGTAGGTCGGGAAACGGGGCGCCTGGGCAACATAACCCTCAGCGTCAACAGCTTTGTGCCCAAGGCCTGGACCCCTTTCCAGTTTCATGGTTTTGCCCCATTGACAGCGCTCAAAAACAGCATAAAATTCCTGCGCAAGGGTGTGGCTGGCCTGGCAAATACCCGTCTGGTTGTTGATCAACCGGGGAACGCCTTCTCTCAGGCGGTGCTGGCCCGCGGGGACCGCAAGGTCGGCTTGGCCCTGTACGCCATGCTGCAAGGCCGGCACAACTGGCGGCAGGCCTTGCAGAGCTGCGGCATTGACCCTGAAGACTATGCCATGCGCCAGCGTGGCCAGGAGGAGCTTTTCCCCTGGGAGATCATTGACCATGGGATCGACCGGCAATATCTTTGGGCGGAGTACCAGAAAGCCTTGGAAGAAAAATCAACGATTGCCTGTGACACTGCGCAGTGCAGGCGATGCGGGGTATGTCATGGTTGAAAGAAAAAAGACGGAAGAAGATGCGGCCAGTATCGCCAGCCTGAAGCCGTTCCGGCTGGTCAAGTTTTTTTCCTACAGTGGTCTTGCGGTTTTTCTCCTCTTTACCCTGGTCCTTTCCTGGATCATTTCGAACCACGCCAAAAAGGTTCTCCTGGAACGGAGCGAGGCCTATGCCTTTGTTGTCGCCGAAAACCTCAGCCATCAGGTGTTCCAGCAATTTGTCCTGCCCACGGTGGTGCGTTATGGGAAGATCGCCCTGCGCAACCCCGAGCAGTTCGCCCGGCTTGATGCCGTTGTCCGCAACGCCACGCACGGGATGCGGATTCAGGCGGTCACCATTTTCGATTCCAGGGAAAACATCATCTCGTACAGCACGGTGGCCACCCGTATTGGCCGCACCGGCGAGGGCGGTATTGAATACCGCAAGGCTCTGGCCGGCAATAACAACTCCGTTGTCCGCTCAACCGGCTCCCTGCTGAACCTCCTTCCTGGAGGGCGGCCCATTTCCTCGCAGCTGAGCACCTTCATTCCCTTTCGTCAGTATCAGGCGAACAACCAGAAACGGGACGTCATCATGGGGGTTATTGAGGTGGTTCAGGATCTCTCCGAGGATGTCGAGGCGATTACCAAATTGCAGGGCTCCATCATTCTCACCTCCATGCTGATCATGTCGGCCCTTTTTGTGGTGCTCGGTTTTATCGTGGCGCGGGCGGACCGGATCATTGACGCCCGCGCGGAGGAACGCCGACGCCTTGAGCAGCAGCTGCACCAAAGCCAGAGGCTGGCCACCCTCGGCAAGATGGTGGCCTCGGTTTCCCATGAAATAAAAAACCCGCTGGGCATTGTCCGCAGTACCGCGGACATTCTGGGAAAACGCCTCAAGAGCGTGGCGCCGGGCAATGAACATCTGGCCGAGATTATCGTGGAGGAAACGGGCAGGCTGGATGGAATCGTGCGGGAGTTTCTGGATTTTGCCCGTCCCCAGGAGCCGAAGATGGCGCCGACCTCGGTAAATGATATCTTCAGCAAGATTCTCAAGTTCATGGAGCCGGAGCTGGAGCAGCAGAAAATTGTCCTGGAAACCTCGCTGTCCCAAGATATGCCGCGGATATCCCTTGATCAGGGGCTGATGCACAGAGCCTGTCTCAATATTCTGGTCAACAGCGTGCAGGCCATGCCGGGGGGGGGGAAGCTTACCGTGGAAACCAGATATGAGAAGGCAACGGACATGGCGATGCTCGTCGTCAGCGATACCGGGGGGGGGATGTCCCTGGAAAAACAGGGGCATATCTTTACGCCGTTTTATACCGATAAAAACCGGGGAACCGGGCTTGGGCTGGCCATCGTCAAAAATATTGTTGACAGCCACCAGGGAACAATCTTTGTGGACAGCAAGGAAGGGGAGGGCGCCACCTTTACGGTTGCCCTCCCCGTCGGGTGATCAGCTTTTCTTGTCCGCCTGTTTCTGCACCTCGATTTTTTTCTTGAGCAGGTCGTGGTCGCGGCGAAGTGCTTCATAGGTTTCCATGGCCTGTTTTTCCACATCGCCCTGATTGTTTTTGTTCTGCTCCACCCTCTCCCTGACTTTTTCCGCCTTTATCGTCAAATCCTTGGTTCCGAAGATGGAAGAGGCAAGATATTTGCAGGAAAATTTCATGAGGGCGATATCGTCTGTTTTGATTTTCGCCAGTGTTTTCTCATCGACTTCATAGGTGTCTCGGAAGGAGCTGTTGAAAACAAAATCCCGGAATTTGTCAAGATCGGTGCTGGCCAGGAAAAACATCTTCTGGGCTGGCTCGCTCAAGGTGGCCTGCAGGCCGAAGGACTTGCGGCGCATGACAAGTTCCATCCATTCCCGGTTCATTTCATCTGACTCGTCAATCCCCTGCTCAACCCGCCACTCGCGGATGGTTTGCTCCTTCGGTTCTTCATGCCCTTTGCAGTAAGGCTCTTTGACGAGGAAGTAGAATTCCTCCGCAGGAGTTCCCTCGTTGCCTGCTGCATGGAAATAAGACATCCCCACCGGATAATAGCGGCAGGTTGTTGGCCGGTAAGGATAGATGGTGCAGCCTTCTTCCGTGACAAAGGGGCAGCGGCCATTCTCGTCGAGATGGATCTTTACTCCGGGCAGATCCGTCTTTTCCAGGTAGACCGGGGTGGTGAAACGCAGGAGAAATTCTTCGGCGGACAGGTTTAAGGGCCGTCTGATTCGCAGGATATCATAAGGGGTCAAGATGATATTGATATTGCCGCAGCAGTTGGTAAAACAGGACACCCCGGGATGGCAGCTAAATTTCAGGGTGCTGTCAGCCGTGAGTTTGGCGGGCATGATATTGCTTGGATTGTTGTCCGAACCGAACAAGGACTTGTCAAAGGCGGTGGATTGTGGCGTCTGTTGTGACTTGCTCATGGTAACGACCTTCAAGGAATGTGTTATTGGGGCAGAAGAAGCGACCGCATTGTTTCTGTCAGGACGTTGAAAAACATGGGTCCCGATGCTGGAGGAGGGAAAGCTTCCAGTTATCTTCTTTCTGCGATTTCAGCCAGTTATATCGACAATGCGTGACGATGCATGGGGCGATTTTGGCAACACAGTAACCACGGGAACGCGCTGTGTCAAATTCATTTCTCAAGGGGAAAAGATGAGGCCCGGCAGGCATGGAAGCAATGATTTTTTCCAATGCACAATATCAAGGGATGCATTTTTTCACTTTTCGGCCCGCCAGGAGGCGATCCGGTGGTGAGGGAACGAGGCGGGGGCAAGGGAAAATGGGGTGATAAAAAGGCGGAGCGTGCGGGTTCTGTGGGGGAGGAATGTGCGCAATGTTTTTTCTTGACTTTTATCAGGTGAGAAATTATACAGACAAATGTTCTAAAAAATGAGCGGCTCTTCAGTTTTGTGCAAAAGAGAAGAAAAAATACGCGGAATTGACCGTTTGGGCGCGCGGCGGGAAAAATCTGAAGCAACAAGCTGTTTTTCTACGGTTCGGTAGTCACAGGTGGTCAACGGGGTGAAGGTCTGCTTCTGAAGCGGTTGCTTCGAGCGGTCCTGAGCCTGGGCGGCTGTCCTTGATAAGGTAAACGCGAATTTCGTAAGATCGGAGTTCGGAAAATTCAATCCAAATGAGGAGGTTAGTGAATGCCAAGTTACGTAGATCCTTCTAAATGTGACGGCTGCAAGGGCGGTGACAAAACTGCCTGCATGTACATCTGCCCCAATGACCTGATGGTCCTGAACAAAGAGGAGATGAAGGCTTACAATCAGGAGCCCGATGCATGCTGGGAATGTTACTCCTGCGTAAAGATCTGCCCGCAGGGCGCCATTGCCGTTCGTGGCTACAACGACTTCGTACCCATGGGTGGCCAGGTGCATCCGATGCGGAGTTCCGATTCCATCATGTGGACCGTTAAGTTCCGTAACGGCAACATGAAGCGTTTCAAGTTCCCCATCCGTACCACGGCTGAGGGTGCTGCCAACGCGTATCCCGCGCTGAAATGCACGAATCTGGACGACGAGTTGCTCTCCACCGAGAAGCAGCTGCCTGCGCCGACCATGCTTGCCAAGTAAGTTTTTTGGTTAATTAACTGATTTCAATACAATTGCTTAAGGAGATTTACTATGGCGTTACCTAATAAGCCGCTGGGTGAGTTACCCGCCGTTGCCAATCCTGAGGTTGTCGAGCACGATGTGGACGTTCTGATCATCGGTGGCGGTATGGCCGCATGCGGCACTGCTTTCGAGATCAAGAAGTGGGCTCCTGCCGACATGAAAATCAAGCTGGTGGACAAGGCATCCATGGAGCGTTCCGGCGCTGTTGCCCAGGGTCTTTCCGCTATCAACACCTACATCGGCGACAACAAGATCGAGAACTACGTAAAAATGGTTCGTAACGATCTCATGGGCGTTGTCCGTGAAGACCTGATCTACGATCTGGGCCGTCACGTTGACGATTCCGTACATCTTTTCGAAGAGTGGGGCCTGCCGGTCTGGAAGCTGGATGCCGACGGCAACAACCTCGATGGCGCTCAGCCCGCTCCGAAACTGACCGAAGGCGGCAAGCCGGTTCGTACCGGCAAGTGGCAGATCATGATCAACGGTGAGTCCTACAAGTGCATCGTTGCCGAGCCCGCCAAAACCGCACTCGGCGATGAAAACATCATGGAGCGCGTGTTCATCGTTAAGTTGATCCTCGACAAGAACAAGGCAAACCAGATCGCCGGCGCTGTTGGTTTCAGCACCCGTGAGAACAAGGTTCACGTTTTCCGTTGCAAGACCGCTCTCTGTGCATGCGGCGGCGCAGTAAACATCTTCCGTCCCCGGTCCACCGGTGAGGGTAAGGGCCGCGCCTGGTACCCCGTATGGAACGCCGGTTCCACCTACACCATGTGTGCACAGGTTGGCGCCACTCTGACCATGATGGAAAACCGCTTCACGCCGGCTCGTTTCAAAGACGGTTACGGCCCGGTTGGCGCATGGTTCCTCCTGTTCAAGGCCAAAGTACAGAACGGCCTGGGCGAGTTCTACGCCAACAGCGATGCAGTGAAAGGCGAGCTCGAGAAGTTCATGCCGTACGGCGCTTCTCCCGTAACCCCGACCTGTCTGCGTAACCACCTGATGCTCAACGAACTGAAGGCTGGCCGCGGTCCGATCTACATGGCCACCGACGTTGCCCTGAACGCCTTCCTGGATGCGAAAAAAGCTGGCGGCATGGACGAAAAGGGCGTGAAGAAATACTGGAAGCACCTCGAGTCCGAGGCTTGGGAAGATTTCCTCGATATGTCCGTTGGTCAGGCTGGACTCTGGGCCGGTGCGAACATCGAGCCGGAGAAGGTTGGTTCCGAGATCATGCCGACCGAACCATACATGCTGGGTTCTCACTCCGGTTGTTGCGGCATCTGGACCTCCGGTCCGGACGAGGCTTGGGTTCCCACGGTTGACGGTCCCCGTAGCCATCAGTACAAATGGGGCTACAACCGCATGACCACCGTTGACGGTCTGTTCACCGCCGGTGACGGCGTTGGCGCTTCCGGTCACAAGTTCTCCTCCGGCTCCCACGCCGAGGGTCGTATCGTTGCCAAGATGATGGTCAAGTTCTGCCGTGACAATGCTTCCTTCAAGCCTGAGTTGCCGAAGAGTGCTCAGGAATATGCTGACGAAGTATACGCCCCGGTTAAGCGGTACCTCCAGCACGTTGGCGCCTCCACCGCTTCCGACGTGAACCCCAACTACTGCAAGCCCGCCGGTATCATGATGCGCCTGATGAAGGCCACTGACGAGTACGGCGGCGGTGTTGCCACCTACTACATGACCTCAGGCAAGCTCCTGAACATCTGCCTGGATCTTCTCAAAATGCTGCGTGAAGATGCCGAGTTGATGGCCGCTGGCGACCTGCATGAGTTGATGCGCGCTTGGGAGAACTACCATCGTATCTGGTGTGTTGAGACCCATATCCGTCACATCGAGTTCCGGAAAGAGAGCCGCTACCCCGGCTTCTACTACCGGTCAGACTACCCGACCGTTGACGATGCCAACTGGAAGGCCTTTGTTAACTCCACCTTCGATCCTGCAACCCAGGAGTGGAAGTGTGAAAAGGTCAAATGCATCAACATCGTTGAGACCGAGCCGTGGATCTAAGCAGTACCACGCACCTGGTATAACGGTAATTAGAAATCTCCAGGCACCCCTAAAGGTGCCTGGAGATTTTTCTATGAGGTGGTCGTCTAAGTCGTTGTTGGAAATGTTGGTCATTTCGTATGACCAAAACGGCAGCAGCGTTAAAGGAACGGCCGGCATTGTACAAGTTATTTTGTAACGGCTCCTAAGTTTTTTTGGTTGAGGTGGCCAGACGGGAACAGGATAATCCTGGTCGTTTGAGCCAAAAAAACTCGTTTTCACATATAAATATTATTTTACTAAATGGAGGAAGGCATGACAGACGAACGCAGCGCACCCGCAGGTGCTGTACTTGTCGTTGGCGGTGGCATAAGCGGGCTTACGGCCGCCTTGGAAGCCGCTGAAGTCGGAAAAGATGTTTTTCTGATCGAGAGAAATCCGTATCTGGGCGGTCGGGTTGCGCAGCTGAATCAATATTTCCCGAAGCTCTGTCCGCCAAGCTGCGGATTGGAAATCAACTTTCAGCGGATTAAAAGCAATCGGCGGGTCCGGGTATACACCATGACCGAGGTCAAGAGTGTTACCGGCGGGCCGGGCAAGTATCAGGTTACCCTGGAGAGTAAGCCGCGCTACATCAATAACAACTGCACTGCCTGCGGCGCTTGCGCCGATGCCTGCCCGGATGAGCGCGACAATGATTTCAACTTTGGCATGAACAAGAGCAAGGCGGTGTACAAGCCCCACGACATGGCTTTCCCCATGAAGTATGTGCTTGATAAAAACGCCTGCAGCGCTGCAGGGTTGCAGGCTGTCAAGGATGCCTGCAAATATGACGCGGTTGAGCTGGATATGGCGGCCAAGGAATTCACCGTTGACGTGAGCGCCATTGTCTGGGCAACGGGCTGGAATCCCTATGATCCGACCAAGATGACCAACCTCAAGTACGAATCCAGCAACGCGATCATCACCAACATGATGATGGAGCGTCTGGCAGCGCCCAACGGTCCCACCGGCGGAAAAATTCTCCGCCCCGGCGACAACAAGGAGCCCGCAAGTTTTGCTTTTGTGCAGTGCGCCGGTTCCCGTGATGAAAATCATCTGGAGTACTGTTCTTATATCTGCTGCATGGCCTCCATGAAGCACATCAACTATATCCGCGAGCAGTATCCCACAGCAAAAATTACCGTTTTCTACATTGATCTCCGGACTCCCGGCAAATATGAGAAGTTCCGCGAGAAGTTGATGGCTGATGCGAATATTACCTGGGTTAAGGGCAAGGTAGCTGATATTGTTGCCGAAGCCGATGGGGGCGTGACCCTGATTGCTGAAAATGCTGTGACCGGTGAAAAGATCAAGGAAACGGTCGATCTGGCCATCCTGGCCACCGGCATGGAGCCTGCGGCCAAGGCCCAGGCTGCGGCGCTTGGACTGTCAGTTGACAACAACGGATTCATTATGGCCACTGCCGATGGCGGCATGGTATCCGCCGGTTGCGCCAAGAAGGCAGCCGACGTTGTAACGTGCGGCCAGAGTGCTACAGCAGCAGCCATGAAAGCTATTCAAGCGTCCAGGAGGTAAGGTGAATGGATAAAAAATACGGTGCATATATCTGCACAGGATGTGGTATAGGAGACGCCCTCGATATCGAGGGTTTGACCGGCGCGGCGAAAGAGCAGGGCATGCAGGCAAAGGTCCATGAGGCTCTCTGCAGTGTGGCCGGTCGTGAGTTGATTCAAAATGATATCAACAATGACGGCGTGAATACGGTGGTTGTCTGTGCCTGTTCCCCCCGGGTCATGAAAGATGAGTTCAATTTCGGGGACGATAAGTACGTCACCCGCGCCAACCTGCGCGAAGGCGTTGCCTGGTGTGCAGAGGAAGTCACCGAGTCCCGCAGCGCCGAGAAGGTGAAGGAATTCGCCACGGAAAAGGGCCAGGACTATGTGCGCATGGCCTGTGTTCAGGCCAAGAAAGGTGATTTGCCCGATCCGTACAAGCTTGAAACCATCAACAAGAAGATTCTGGTCATGGGTGGTGGTATTGCCGGCATGACCGCGGCCATGGACGCTGCCAAGGCCGGGTATGCGGTGACTATCATTGAAGCCCAGGATAAGTTGGGCGGCAAGGCTCTTGGCTGGAGGAAGCAGTTCCCCACCGCAGCTCCCTGGACCGGTCTGGAAGAGCCCACGGTGCAGGCCATGGTTGCTGCTGTCCAGGCCGAGGCAGGGATCACGCTGAAAACTGCCACGGAAGTTGCCCGGATCGCCGGGGCCCCGGGCGCTTACAAGGTAACCCTCAAGGCCGCTGGCACCAAAAGCGAGTGGGATGCGCCGAAAAAAGTCGGTGTTGACGAGCAGGATAAAATCACCAAGGGGGAAATGGAAGATCCGAATCTGGGTCTACAGCCCTATATGGCAGAAGATACTGCGGCCGAAGATTTCGGCGCGGTTGTTCTGGCCACGGGCTGGAATCCGGCGGACGTTTCTGAATATGCGCATCTTGGCTATGGTAAATTGAAAAACGTGGTCACCAACGCCGAGTTTGAAAAACTTGCCAAGACCGGCAAGGTTCCGGCCAGTGTCGCCTTTGTTCAGAGCCCAGGCGGCGCTGAGCATGATCAGGACTTCCCGTATTGCAACTCTGTTACCAGCATGGTTGCCCTGAAGCAGGCCCGCTATGTCCGCGAGGATAATGCCGCCGAGGGCAAGGCCTATGTCCTGTATCAGCACATGCGGACCCCCGGCAACATGGAGATGTTCTATAAGGGCGCCCAGAATGACGATGGCATCTTTATGACCAAGGCCACCGTCACCCAGGTTGAAGAATCCGGCAACGGGCTGGCTGTCCACCTGAAAGACACCCTGCTCAACGAGGATGTCACCCTGAATGTGGATATGGTTGTTCTGGCCGCAGGCATGGTCCCGACCACCTCCGACAAGCCGACCATCAATCTTGCCTATCGTCAGGGCCCGGCATTTCTCGACCTGGAGTTGTTCGACGGGTATGCGGATTCCCACTTCATCTGCTTTCCGTACGAAACCCGGAGAACCGGTGTTTATGCCTGTGGCGGCGTGCGCAAGGCCATGAACATGGAAGAAACCATTGATGACGCGTGCGGCGCAGCGCTCAAGGCGATTCAGTCCATCGAATCCGCGGATCGCGGCGTGGCGGTACATCCCCGTTCCGGGGACGGCACCTATCCGGAATTCTTCTTCCAGCGTTGCACCCAGTGTAAGCGTTGTACGGAAGAATGTCCGTTTGGCGCGCTTGACGATGATGAGAAGGGAACACCCAAGCCCAACCCAACCCGGTGCCGCCGTTGTGGAACCTGTATGGGGGCCTGTCCCGAGCGGATCATCGGCTTCAAGAACTAC
Source organism: Deltaproteobacteria bacterium (assembly GCA_021822005.1). Lineage (GTDB taxonomy): Bacteria > Desulfobacterota > Desulfobulbia > Desulfobulbales > Desulfurivibrionaceae > Thiovibrio. The sequence continues at coordinate 15,692 of JAJZSH010000035.1, forward strand.
AACATCGACCAGATCGGTTCCATGGTCAAGAGCATTGAGGTGCCGGATGATGATGAGGACAAGTTGCGCATCATCGTTTTTGCCTGTGAAAACGACGCCTACCCGGCCCTGGACATGGCCGCCATGCGCAAGCTTCCGCAGAATGCCCTCGTCCGGGTCGTTTCTGTCCGTTGTCTTGGCTCGGTGAACATGGCCTGGATCAAGGATGCGCTTGCCGCTGGAATGGACGGCGCGCTCCTCCTTGGGTGCAAGTTCGGGGATGATTATCAGTGTCATTTTGTCAAGGGCAGTGAGCTGGCGGAGAAACGGATGGCCAACATCGGGGAAACTCTGGGCAGCCTCGGGCTTGAGCCGGAACGTTGCGGGGTGCGCCAGATTGCCATTAACGAGTATAATAAGGTTGATGAAATCATCAACGAGTTCGTTGAAGAGATCATCGGCCTTGGCCCGAACCCCTTCAAGGGTTTTTAAGGCCGGTCAGGTCCGGAAAATATCGTCCAGCAGGTGTTTTTGCCTGCTGGACGATTGATATCTTGGGAAGGGATGCGCCTTGGCGCATGAGTCATGGGTCAGTGTGAGCTGACATTTTGAGGGAGAATTACTGGAGGCGTGTCATGGCTGAAGGAATGAGGGTTGAACCTGATTTAGAATTTATAAAGTATTTGAAAAACGCCGGCGGGGACACCTTGAAGAAGTGCTATCAATGTGGCACCTGTTCGGTTGTCTGTCCGCTGTCCGGCGATAAAAAGCCATTCCCCAGAAAGGAAATGATCTGGGCGCAGTGGGGGTTGAAGGACAAGCTGGTTGCCGATCCTGATGTCATGCTCTGCCATCAGTGCGGCGATTGTACCGCCTATTGTCCCCGCGGTGCCAAACCCGGCGATGTCCTTGGCGCGATCCGGGCCTATGCCTATACCCATTATGGCTTTCCGTCCGGCCTTGCCAAGCTGGTCAGTCAGGGGAAAAACCTGCCCCTGCTCATTGCAATCCCCGCCCTGTTGATTTTGGCGGTGTGGTGGTTGTCCGGCGGCATGTCTCTGCCTGCGGCCGACGCCATTGATTTCGGCATGTTTTTTGATTCCCACAAGGATCATCCGACCATTATCGGCGGCCTGACCCTGAATGTTCTGCTCATCGACGCCATTTTTGTTCCAGCCCTCGCTTTTGCGGTTTTTGCCGCATACAAGGGGGTCTCGAGCATGTGGCATGATATGGCCGCACAGCTTGAGGTGAAGTCGGAGTTCCGCCCGTCGGTAAAGCAGTTTGTCACCGAGTTCCTGGCGCCCTCGGTCAAGGAGATCCTTGCCCACAAGCGCTTCAAGGAGTGCGGAGCGAATCTGAACAGGGTAAACGGCCATCTGCCCCTGGTCTTGTCATTTATCGGCCTGTTCATCGTTACCACCTACGGGATGATCCGCAAGGATATCCTTGGCATGTTCATTGAAGGGATGCATGGGCCGATTCCCCTCGCTGACCCCTTCAAGTTGCTGGCCAATATCAGCGCCATTGCCTTGATTGTCGGAGTGGGCATCCTCTGGATGAACCGCGCCCACATGGAAGAGGAAAACAATACCACCCCGACGTTTTATGATTGGTTTTTGATTGTCGAGATCATGACTGTCGGTATAACCGGCCTTTCCGCGGAACTGACCCGGTTGATCGGGATCCCCGTGCTGGCGTATCTTTTTTATTATATGCACCTGGTGGCTGTGTTGATGCTGTTCCTGTACATGCCATATTCCAAATTCGCTCACATGGTATACCGGACCTTCGCCATGGCCTTTGAGAGATACCGCGAGAGCGGG
>JAJZSH010000312.1 GCA_021822005.1 Deltaproteobacteria bacterium
GCGGCATGCGGGCCTTGAAAGGATTGATCGACTTGATGCGGCAGGGGCTCAATGCGGTCATCGTGGCCGACGGCTCCCAGGGGCCACGACGGGTGATGCAGGCCGGGGCTTTGTTCCTGGCCGGCAAGACGGGGGCGCCGATCCTGCCGATGGCGGTGGCGGCGGATCGCTACTGGACCTTCCACAGTTGGGACCGCACCATGCTGCCCAAGCCCTTTGCCCGGCTCATCGTCGCCTATGGCGAGCCATTCAACGTGCCGGCCGAGTGCGATAGCGAACTCCTCGAAACGTTCCGGCGGGAAGCGGAAGAACGGTTGAATCGCCTCTATGAACTGGCCTGGCGCCAAGTCGGCCGATCACCCCACGACGAGGCATGACGATGGCGCATGATCTTGAAAAACGGAGTTATCAGGCCGTCCTTTTCCTGATCGCCATCCTTGCCGTCGGCACCGGGGGTTATTATCTGCTCGGCTATCTTGCCCATGGCCGCCCTTTCTGGGGACTCGGCGACTGCTTTTACATGACCGTCATTACCCTCACCACCGTCGGGTTTGGTGAACTCAACGATCTGGCCCAGGTGCCGGGCGCCCGGTTTTTCACCGTATTCATCCTGTTCGGCGGGTTGGGCATCGCCGCCTATGCCTTTTCGAACCTCACCGCCTTTCTGGTGGAGGGCGAACTCACCAACGTGTTCTGGAGGAAGAAGATGATCAAGCAGATTCGGCAACTTTCCGGCCACATCATCCTCTGCGGGGTGGGCCGGGTCGGCTGCTCCATCATGCGGGAGCTGCTGCGGACCCAGACCCCCTTTGCCGTCATCGATCCCGATGAACAGCGGCTCCGGGGGCTCCAGGGGCACTACGGCGAGTTCCCGGCGGTGGTGGGGGACGCCACCCATGCCGCTGATCTGGAGACCGCGGGGGTCGGGTCGGCCAAGGGGGTGATCTCCACCCTGGACGACGACAAGGACAACCTCTGCGTGGTGGTGACCTGCCGGCAACTCAACCCGAAGATTCATGTCATTTCGAGTTGCAAGGACCCGGAGTTCAGCGGCAAACTCGAACTGATCGGCGCCGAGGTGGTGATGCCCAGCGCCATCGGCGGGCTGCGAATGGCCTCCCAGATGATCCGGCCCCGGGTGGTGCGGTATCTCGACCGGATGCTGCGGGATGAGCACTGCGCGGTGCGCATCGAGGATGTCGTGCTGACCAGTGGTTCGAATCTCATCGGCCGGCCGCTCAGCGCCATCGACTTTGACGATTTCGGGCCGCTTCTGGTGATGGCTGTTGTCCGGCGGGACGGTGAAGCGACCCTTTATAATCCGCGGCGGTCGGTGGTGCTGAACGAGGGGGACACCCTGGTGGTCCAGACCGACGCCGAGTCGCTGGCCCGGTTTCGGGAAACGCACGCCTGAGCGAACGAAACGGTCTGCCATGAGCAAAATCTTCGGGTAATCGGCATCGGCGAGTGGCAGGTCTCCAGGGAACCCGGCGGCCGGAAGGGGGAATTGATTGAAAAGATCATTGCCGCTGCCAACCGTCGGCTGTAAAGGCTGGCCGGAGCAGGCATGAAAAAAGGCGAAAGGCCGTGCGGCCTTTCGCCTTTTTGGCGTGGTAAATCCGGCAGGCGTCTTAGGCGAGCTGCTTCATGATCGCCTCGGAAACCTCGCCGATGGAGGGCCGGCCGTCCACGGAGAGGACCTTGGTGCTGCCGCTCAGGCCCTTGAAGAAATTGACCGCGGCCATGGTGCCGGTCTTGTCGTCGTAGTAGATGTCGTGGCGCTTGTCGATGGCCACGTCGTCCTGGTCGTCGGCGCGGGTCTTGAGGTCGCCGCCGCATACCCGGCAGACCAGCTTGCCGTCTTTTTCCACCGGCTTGATGGCGTCGAAGGCGATGTGGTTCGGATGGTTGTTGTCGTTGACGCAGAGGCGGCGGCCGGTGATGCGCAGCTTGGCCACGTCGCGCGGCAGCACGATCTCGATCACGTAGTTCAGGGCGATGCCCGCGTCTTGCAGCGCCTTGGCCAGGGTCTCGGCCTGCACCTTGTTGCGCGGGAAGCCGTCCAGGATCCAGCCGCTCTTGCAATCCGCTTCTTTCAAGCGGTCGAGGATCATCGGGATGGTGATGTTGTCCGGTACCAGGTCGCCGCGGTCGATGTACTCCTTGGCCTGCTTGCCCAGCTCGGTGCCGCCGCCGATGTTCTTGCGGAAGATGGCGCCCGACTCGATGTGGGGCATGGTGTACTTCTTCTGGACAATGGCGCCCTGGGTGCCCTTGCCGCTGCCGTTCGGTCCAAAGACGAGAATGTTCATGTGGCAACTCCTTGTTATAAGTTTATTCCATGAAAACGGAACAGGATACGCGAAAAGCCGCGCTGATGGCCGGGTAACGTCTGACCGCAACGCGCGAACCGGAAGGACTATAAACCAATTGCGGAGTGATGCCAAACAAAAAGTGCAGGGGAAAGAAGGCGTGTTGCGGCAGGGTTTTGAGCGGAGTGACGAGGGGTTGGCGGCCGGGAGGGCGCGCGGCGGTGGCGCCGCCTGGTCAGCCGACGGTGTAGCGGGCGCAGAAGTCGCGAATCAGCGCCTGGCGTTCGGTAAGCAGCAGCCGGAAATAGAAGGGGCTCTGCATCAAGACCAGTATGGCTTCCCGTGATGTCATGGCCGTTGCCTCTCCGGAGCTGTTCCCCTCCGTTTGTGAGCCTTTGTTTTATTCATCGGCAGTCGGGTGGGAAAACTTGAAAATGGCGAGGGCGGGCCACTCTATTGCGTTAATAACACTGGAAAAATATTTGTGAGTATGCTTAGAATGGGACAGGTTGCGCCAGGGCCGCGGGGCGGCGGGCGCCTTTACCCTTAAGTTCGGGCAATGCGAACCGGCTCTCCGGAACGGTATGAAACGAATTGTCGCGAGCAGCGTACTGCTGCTGCTGCTTATCCTGGCCGGCACCGTCGGCTACATGACCATTGAGGGGAGCACCTTCTTCGACGGACTCTACATGACGGTGATCACCATCACCACCGTCGGCTACGGCGAGGTGGTGCCGTTGAGTCAGGCTGGCCGGTTCTTTACCATGGGCCTCATCCTGGGGGGGGTGGGTTTTGTCCTGTATCTCTTCGGCGAGGTCACCAACGCCATGGTGGAAGAGATCG
>JAJZSH010000313.1 GCA_021822005.1 Deltaproteobacteria bacterium
AAGGCCGTTTAAGGAGGATGAATCCACCGGCACCCCGATAACGGGCAAGGTGGTGTGGGCCGCCAGAACTCCGGCCAGATGGGCCGCCATCCCGGCTGCGGCGATGATTATTTTCAGGCCGCGGGCTCTGGCGCTGCTTGCGTATTCCATGGCCCGCGCCGGGCTGCGATGGGCCGAAGCCACCGTTATTTCGTAGGGGATATCCATCTTCTTCAAAAAATCCAGGCAACCCTGCATAACCGGCAGATCCGAATCACTGCCCATGACAATGCCAATCATAATAATGCCCTCGCAAAAAGGAAAAAGCTCACAGGTCCGCAACATAAAATCAAAGGGTTACAAAGCAATAACCGTTGTAATCGCGGCTTGTTGCGATTTCAACAATCATGACTCACTCTCCTTTTCGGTCGTAATCATTCACCAGAAACGAAAAAATGTGGCTCAATCTCTGAAATGTAAACGTTCAGCAGCGCCGCTTCGCTGCTGCCGCAGATGCGCGTGTCAATCGTCGGCAGAAGTGCCGACAAAGAGGCCTGCGAGCTATAGCCTGTCTATGCAAGCAGGCCGATGACAGCTAAGCGAGCACAGCGAGACTGCGAAGCAGATGCGGCGCTGCTGAATGTTTACATTCGGTCCAAGGCCTTGCGGCCGATATCCTTCCGGTAATAACAGCCGTCCCAGCTGATCTCTTCCGCAGCCTTGTAGGCCTTGACAATGGCCTCCTGCACCGTGTCGCCGATGGCGGTCACTCCCAACACCCGCCCGCCATTGGTGACGACAGTATCTCCCTGCAATTCGGTGCCGGCGTGAAAAACCACCACATCCTTGTGCTGACCCGCCCTCGCTAGACCCTGAATGGCCTTGCCATTTTCGTACTTCCCTGGATACCCCCCCGCCGCCATGACCACGCAGACTGTGGGCCGCGGATCAATCTCCAGGGAAATCTCGGCCAGGCGGCCATCAACCACAGCCTCCATCACCTCCACCAGATCGGTTTTAAGCCGCATGAGCAAAGGCTGGGCCTCGGGGTCGCCAAACCGGCAGTTGAACTCAAGCACCTTGACCACCCCCTTGTCAATCATCAGGCCGGCATAGAGCACGCCCTTGTACGGGCAGCCTTCCGCCGCCAGGGCCTTGACCGTCGGCAGCATCACCGTTTCCATGACCTGCCGGTGCAGGGGTTCGGTCACCACCGGCGCCGGGGAATAGGCGCCCATGCCGCCGGTGTTCGGGCCCTTGTCGCCATCAAAAATCGCCTTATGGTCCTGGGAGGTTGGCAGGGGCAGCACCGTCTCTCCATCGGTGAAGGCCAGAAAAGAGGCCTCCTCCCCACGGAGAAACTCCTCGACCACCACCCGGCTGCCTGCCTCGCCAAAGGCCTTCTCCTTCATGAACAGGTCCACCGCCGCCTTGGCCTCGGGAACAGTCTGGGCCACCACCACGCCCTTGCCCGCAGCCAGGCCATCGGTCTTGACGACCAGCGGCGCGGCCTGCTTTTCAACATACCTCAGCGCCTCCTCCCTGTCCGTAAAGGTCGCGTAAAAAGCAGAGGGTATCTGATATTTTCCAAGCAGATCCTTCATGAAGACCTTGCTGCCTTCAAGGGTGGCGGCGTTGCGCCGGGGGCCAAAGATCCGCAACCCTTTTTCTTCAAAATGATCGACGATTCCCAGGGCAAGGGGAACTTCAGGCCCAACCACGGTGAGATCGATCCCTTCCGTCCGGGCAAAGTCCGCAAGCGCATCAATGGCGGTGGCGCTGATCGTGACGCAGGTTGCCAGGGCGCTGATTCCGGCATTGCCCGGAGCGCAAAAAATCTTCGTTACCCTGGGGCTCTGCCGCAACTTCCAGACCAGGGCATGCTCCCTGCCCCCCGAACCAACAACCAGAATTTTCATCAAAAATCTCCTCGGCTTCTTTCTGAAATGATCTATTATCCCCTTGGAGTCAAGGGTAAAATGCCCCCGGAACGGAGTGAGGCATTTTACCCCAAAACCGCCTGGCAAGAAAGCATTAAACCGTTGCCACAAAATAATGTCGTCATTTGAATGGCCAGAATTGTACGAGTTATTTTGTAACGGCTCCTAAAATCCAGCCGTTCCCGCCACCGCCCAACAATTCCCTGCACCTGTCAGAAAAATCCTTCCCGCAGAAAGAGAAAACTTTTGCCTTGACACCCGTCCCTTCCCCTTCTATGATAGGCTAAAAAATGAATGAATACGCATTCATAAGACAACAGGCTTATCCTTCCACCTCTGCTCATCCTGCTGAATCCATGAGAACATCGGACAAACATTCAAAGATTATCGAAGCGGCCATCACTGTTTTTGCCAGAAAAGGTTTTTTCAACGCCCGAATTTCCGACATCGCCAAGGAAGCCCAGGTTGCCGATGGGACCATCTATCTGTACTTCAACAACAAATACGACATTCTCATTTCACTGTTCGAGGAAGAGATCGGCAAGATCATCCTGGAGGTCAAGCTTCTCATGGAAAAAGAGACCGACCCCCGGAAGATGCTCCAGATTTTCGCCCTGCACCACATGCAGCTCATGGAGGAGCATAAAGAACTTGCCGAAGTCCTGCAGATGGAGTTGCGCCAGAGCAACAAGTTCATGAAGGAATACAGAAATACGAAGTTTATTGAATATGTGGATGTGGTCTCCGCCATTATCCACAAGGGCCAGCAAGAGGGGGTGTTCCGCAAAAGCCTCCTGCCGGGCGTGTTCAAGCGGGCCTTTTTCGGCGCCCTGGATGAAACATCCAGGCTCTGGGTTCTCTCGCCGGACCACCACTATACCATTGCCGAAGCAGCCCGACAGATCAGCGATATCTTCCTTTCCGGAATCATGACGGACTCGTAAAAAAGGAAAAAGGCCACAGGGGCCTGATCGCTGGAATCAAAAGCTACAAAAAAACACCCGTTGTAATCGCGGCCTTTTGCGATTTCAACAATCATGGCTGAAAACCAGGCCTGATTCCTGTCCTCAAACAAATTCCCTGCGGCAAGCCTGACTCCCTGGCAAGGCGAACACCCAATGCCTTGCCAAATCAAGCCCGCTCTGGCGGCTTGATATCCATGACCTCCAGCTGCCGCACCCCGCCCGGGGTTTTCACGGTTATCTCGTCACCCACGCTTTTACCGATCATTGCC
>JAJZSH010000314.1 GCA_021822005.1 Deltaproteobacteria bacterium
CATGATTTTCAGATCCCCAGCCGGTAAAAGATGATGGTCATCAGCGAAGCCGAAATGGTGATCAGCAGGATACCGGTCACCACCGCCGAGGTTGCCGCCTCGCCCACTGATTCGGCGCTTCTGCCGCACTGCATCCCGCGCAGACAACCGGCATAGGCGACCATGGCCCCGTAGACGCTGCCCTTGGAGAGCCCCACCAGAAAATGCTTCAGCTCCAAGGCCCGCAGGGTTTCGGTGTAGTACTCGAACATGCCGATGTCAAAGATAGTGACCGAAACCAGCAACCCGGCCAGCATACCGACAAAGCCTGCGTACAGGGTCAGGAGGGGGACCATCAGCATCAAAGCCAGCATCCGGGGCAAAACCAGAAAATCAACCGGCGAGATGCCCAGCGTCTTGAAGGCGTCGATCTCCTCGTTGACCTGCATGGTGCCGAGCTGGGCCGCGAACGCCGCGCCGGTGCGGCCGGCGATGATGATCCCGGTCATCAGGGCGCCCACCTCGCGCACCATGCCGATGGCCACCAGGTCGGCAATGAAGATCTGGGCGCCGACCAGGCGGAGCTGATCCGCCCCCAGATAGGCCAGGATGAGGCCGACGAGAAAACTGATCACCGAGACGATGACCAGGGCCCGCGGCCCGACCTCTTCGATCTCCCACCAGAGATCGCTCAGGCGGAACCGGGCCCGGCCACGGATCAGCCGGCCAAAGGAGACGGTGATCTCCCCGAGAAAATGCAGCATCTCGGGGGCGCCGCGAAAAAATTCAACCGTTGCCGCGCCCACCTGGAAGAGCAGGTTCTGCCTGGTGCTGCTCCGCCTGGCCACCTTCTGTTCGGGAACGGCGGCGGCCATGGCCAGGAGATGGCGAACCCCCTTGGGCAAACCCTCCTGGTCGATACTGACGCCGCGCTCGGCGCAAAGCTTGTACAACGCCCGGAGAAAGGCGAGAAATCCGGTGTCCCAGGCGGAGAGTTGCGCGGTGTTGAAGGAAAGGCGGTGGAGGGTATCTCCCATCTCGGCCATGATCACCACGGCCGAGGGCAGATCCTGGTCCAGGCACCAGCGTCCACCACACGATACCTCCAGCAGATCGTCACCGATGCGGCGCGTATCGAGCTGCCATTGTTTTTCGCCGTTGTGCTGGACCATGGGACACGACCAGTGTATTCATTCCCGGTTCGGGAACTGAAGGGAAACACCTCTTTATGGACTGTTGCACGAGCCATTCCCCGGCACACCCACCGGGAATCCCTCGTGCAACCCAGACCCTCAACAATATCATGGAGAATTGCCCCGGCGCTGTCAACCGGAAAACAGACCTCCCGCCACGGCCCTGTCAGGAATTGCCAGCCTGCCCGTTAAAAAAGGATGGCCGCCCATGGGGGACGGCCATCCTTGCTTTTTCCGCGCCGTTTGCAATAACAGCGGTTATTTATTTTTCAGCATCTTCCTGGCCATGGCCAGGTTGTGATAGGCAATCACCCGGATCTTCCCGACCTTGGGGTCGTCCGGCCGCTTGTCCAGCTCAGCCAGAAAACGCTCCAGCTCCGTGCGGGCGCGAGCGGTTTTCTTGTCGTTATAGGGGATGGAGAGGTCGATCCCCTTGACATCCCAGGCATCCTTGGGAAGCACCGCAAAGGGGGCGATATCCTCCACCTTGCGATTGGGGGCCAGGGAGAGCTCCTCCCAGACAGGATCGCTGAAACGGAGGCCGTTTCGGTCGGCGGTGATGGTGTAGCTCCCCTTGAACGGTTTGGTCACATCCTTGTCCTCGAAGTAGCTCCACTCCGATTTGCCCACCTGGGCGTGGGAATCGTGGCAGCTGCCGCAGTCGCGCGGCTTGCCCATGGCGTGGCTCAGCTTGTCCATCTGAACCCAGAGGATCGCCTTGTTGCCCGAAGGAAGATCGCTGCGGGTGCCGACCACGATGAAGGCGTCGTTCACGTCGGTAGCCTTGCGCGCCACCTCGAAGGTAAGCGGTTCGCCGATTTGCGGGTTGCCGGGGATATTCCGTTTGGGGATGGCGCGGAAGAGCAGCCCGGTCGGCCCCAGTTCCCTGGTCTGGTTCATGACCGCCATGGGGTAGGGCTTGACCGGAATCCAGCGGCCCGAGGCGTTTTTGATGATGGTGGGCAGGTCGCGGGTGCCGTAGTATTCCTTGTGCTTGCCGTAGGGGGTCTCCACCCCGAAGGCGTTCCCCTGGCCCCAGAAGGTGTACTGGTAGGCGCCGGAGACGGTGATGTGGCAGGAGGTGCAGTCAACCTTGCCGTGGGGCGAGCTGTTGACCGCTTGGACGATCTCGCCGTGGCAGTCGGCGCAGGACTTGCGCGCATCATCGGCGGCGAGGTGGCCGAACTGGTGGTTGGCCGGCTTGTGGCAGTCGAGGCACTGGAGTCCGGCCTTGACATGGGCGCCTTGCGGCAGATTGGCGGGAAAGGAATACTCACCCCGCACGTAGCCGGCCCCGCGCCGGCGGTCCATGGGGCCGGCATGGCAGATGCTGGCCCGGCCGCCGCCGTAACAGCTGGGGGTGTCGGGCTTGCCGAAGGCGTGCGTTCCCTTGTTGGCCACCGGTTTGAAGTGGCAGTCGTTGCATGAGGCGTGGCACATGTTGCAGGAACGGTCGGAGGCCGCATTCTGCGCCTTGCTGTAGGGTACGGCTGTGCCGGCCTTGATGGTCTCTTCGTTCTGGCCGAACCACATCCCGCAGTTCTGGGGACCGGGCAGCTTTTCGCTCCAGTCGCGGTAGGCCCGCTGGTGTTTCATCAGCCCCTTGGCCGAGCGGTTGTAATCCTTGACCTCCTTGTCATGACAGCGGCCACAGGTCTGTTCGGCCACCTGCGGGGCATAGGCCATGGTTTCCCGGTCACGGTCGTGCCACTCTATGCCGACGATCTTTTTGACCCCGGCCTGTTCCAGCTTTTGCGGATCCCCCTTGGGGAGCATGCTGTTCATGCCCTCCCCCTTGGGCTTCAAGGGTTGCAGGGCGCCCGCCGCCTCACGGGAGATCGCCTCGCCCTTCAGCTTCTTGCCCGCCCCCACCAGGAAAGGACGCAGCACCCCCTGGTGGGCCGCCTCCTTGTCCCGGGCCTTGGGGTCGCCCAGGTGGCAGTCCACGCAGGTGGG
>JAJZSH010000315.1 GCA_021822005.1 Deltaproteobacteria bacterium
ATTCTGTAAGGTTAACAAACGTCTGCCTCCACATTAATTGTTTGTTGCTAAATGACCTTGTGAACACATTTGTATCTTATCTTTTAAGTTCGGCATAACATTAATATTAACTAGTTTTCCGCTTTTAGCCGAGGCTATCATTGCTCTCGCGCCCTGTCAAGCTGAAAGGGCCGAGTCCTAACATGTTTTATTCTTGTGTTTTCTTGATCGTGGGGCTATACGGTATATTATGTGGAAAAAGGATAAATACATCGAATTCTTATCCTCCCGCCGTCTTGCACCGAAAAACAGGCGCAAATTCTATGGGATCTGGGTGGACCGCTTCCTTGCCCATCGCAGCGGCGATGCCACTACCCCGATTACCGGCGCCGAGATAGATGCCTTCAGTCTTTCCCTCGCCGCAACCCATGAGGAATGGCAAGTCCGGCAGGCCGCCGATGCGGTCCGGCTCTATTTGTTTTTCCTGCAAAACCAAGGTGAACAACCGATTTCATCCCCTGGCAACGGTGGTGCTCCGCCCGTTGATTTTGAGCGAAAAACACGGGAGGTGATCCGGCTGCGCCACCTTTCCATGGCCACGGAAAAATCCTATACCGGATGGCTTCGGCACTTCCTGGCATGGTGTGGCGATTTGCCTTCAACATCCTTGGACAACGCCAGGGTGGTCGGCTTTCTCACCCATCTGGCCGCGGAAAGGAAAGTCTCCAAGGCAACCCAGTCCCAGGCGTTCAATGCCCTGCTGTTCTTTTTTCGGAATGTCCTGTTGCAAGATTTGGACGTCTCTTCCATGGCGGTGCGCGCACGTCCGAGCCGTCGGCTCCCGGTGGTGCTTTCCCGTCAGGAGATATCGCTCGTGCTTGACCGGCTCGAAGGAGTGTACGCCTTGATGGGCCGTTTGATCTACGGCTGTGGACTGCGCCTCAACGAGTGCATGGGCTTGCGGGTCAAGGATGTGGATTTTGAGCAGGGATGTGTCATCGTCCGGGCAGGCAAGGGCGACAAGGATCGGCTGACCGTGCTGCCGGGCAGCCTTGTGGACGATCTGCGCCGTCATCTGCTTGGCATCCGCCATCTCCATGAGCAAGACAGGCGCAATGATGTTGCCGGGGTCATGGTGCCGAACGCCCTGGACCGCAAGTATCCAAACGCCGGAAAGGAATGGGGCTGGTTTTGGGTGTTTCCTGCCCGCTCCCTGTCGGTCGATCCCCGCACGCATGTGGTCCGCCGCCATCACATCCTCCCTTCCACCCTGCAAAAGCAGATCAAGAACGCCGTGCGCCAGGCGGGCATTGCCAAACCCGCCTCGGTGCATACCTTGCGACACAGCTTCGCCACCCATCTGCTGGAAAACGGTTACGACATCCGCACCATTCAGGAACTGCTTGGCCACGCCAATGTGAAAACCACCATGATCTACACCCATGTGGCCAGCAAGAACCGGCTGGGGGTCCGGAGTCCCTTGGATTTCCCCTGAGGCGGGCGCCTTTCATAGGGATTGATTTTATATCATCATTTTATGTTAAATTTAAATAAAGTGGTGGTATAGTACCACTATGCGAGAATCTCTAGTCGAACTCTTCCAATCCTTTTCCGACGAACTGGATCCGCAGCAGTTGCAGCGCAAGTTCCTCCGCGCCCTGTTGCGGCTTCAGAACGTGGACCGTGGCTCGGTGTGGATTCGGCGGGAGGAGGGGTTCTGCTGCGTCGAGGCGGAGGGGATCGAGAGCGACAAGGTCAAGGGACTCTGCCTGCCTTTAGAGGCCAAGAGCCTGGTGCGCTGGGTGATCGAGACCGGCAAGATGGCCCTCTCCCGGCCCGATGGCGACCCGCGCCACTTCCAGGCCATCGAGGCGGATCTGGCCATCAAGAGCAGCCTCATCCTCGCCTTCCCGCTGCTGCTCAAAGACGGCACCGTCTATGGCGCGGTGGAGGTCATCGACACCAACCCCGAGCACTCCCAGGTCAACCTGGAAAAAAAGTACCTCGAATTTTTGCAGGAGCTGGTGAACATCGGTTCCGTGGCCCTTTCCAACGCCGTGGAGTACGACAAGCAGTGCAGCGTGAGCCGGCTGCTCCGGAGCGAGATCGACCTTCTCCGGGATGATGGGCTGGTGGTGGGACAAAATGCGTCCTTCCAGCAGGTGATGGTGACGCTGGCGAGCTATGCGGTCACCGATTACCCGGTGCTCATCACCGGTGAATCCGGCACCGGCAAGGAGCTGGTGGCCAGCCGCGTGCATCGCTTAAGCCCCCGCCGCGATCAGCCTTTGGTGGTGCAGAACTGCGGCGCCATCCCGGAAACGCTGCTGGAGAGTGAACTCTTTGGTTACAAGAAGGGGGCTTTTTCAGGCGCGGTCAAGGACAAGAAGGGGCTTTTCGAGGCAGCTTCCGGCGGGACCGTGTTTCTCGATGAGATTGGCGACATGCCCTTGGAACTCAAGGACAAGGCGTTGCGGGTGATCCAGAGCAACGAGATCAAGCCTTTGGGCAGCACCGAAACGCGCCGGGTCGATGTGCGCCTCGTTGCCGCCACCAACCGGAATCTGGAACGGATGGTGGCGGAAGAATCCTTCCGCCGCGATCTTTTCTACCGCCTTTCGGTCTTGCCTGTGGCTCTACCGCCCTTGCGCGAGCGGCAGGAGGATATCCCGCTGCTGTTCAAGCTCTTCCTGCGGCGGGAGGCGGCCAAGAGCGGCAGTGTCCCGAAGCGGGTAGCCGGCGAGGCGTTGGGGCTGCTGGCAACCTACCCGTGGCCCGGCAACATCCGCGAGTTGGAGAACCTGGCCAAGTACCTCACCGTGGTCTGCCCTCAGGAGGAGATTAGCCTGGCGGACCTGCCGCCCTCCCTGTTGGCAGCGCCGGCGGACAAGCCACCGCAGGCCAAGACCCCGGCCAGGCCACTGCCCGCACTCGGGGCGCCGCCAGCCAGCGGCCTCGATTTCGGCCAGCGCACCTGGGAGGAGGTGGAGCGCGACTATGCCACCTACCTCCTCGAACATCATCATATGAATATGACCTGGGCCGCCGAGGCGGCCGGGGTCAACCGCTCCACCTTTGTCTCCCGCCTGCGGCGTCTCAACCTCACGCTGCCGCGCCGCCGCCGTTCCGCCGCCCGCTGAAAA
>JAJZSH010000316.1 GCA_021822005.1 Deltaproteobacteria bacterium
CAGCGGCACCAGCCGGTCCATCACCCGGTGCACCTTCATGAGAACCACCGAGTCGAATTGCTCCAGGGTTTCCCGCAAACGGCCATTTTCAAAGGTGGCCGGGATGACCACCAGCCGGTCATCCCCCAGACAGAGTGGCTGGCCTGCTGCGGCAGCGGAAGCGCCGATGGAGGAGACCCCTGGAATGATCTCCACCGGCAGATCAGGGGCCAAGGCAAACAGGGTGTCGCAGACATAGAAGCCGGTGCTGTAAATGGCCGGATCGCCAAGGGTGGGAAAGGCCACATCCCGGCCGGCCTGCAGATGGGCAACGATCTGGGCCGCCGCCGCATCCCAGGCCTTTTTCACCTCGGGGTCCGGGGTTTGTCCCATGCGGACCTTTTTCATGGGGAAATGGTGGGTGATGATCTCCTTGTCGCCGCGGTCCACCACCCCTTCCACGATCCCCAGGGCCGTGCTCTCCCCATTTTTTTTCGCGGCGGGCGCGAGCCACACCCCGCATCGCTTAAGAATCCTTACCGCCTTGAGGGTCATGAGTTCCGGATCGCCCGGCCCTACACCCACCACATACAATGTACCCTTCATTTTCTTCCTGTCATAACGGTTATGGGATTTAAAATCTTTCCCGGTCCTGTCTCTGGAAAGGTCGTCCTTTCAATCTGCACGCGGGTCAGCTCAACCTTCAGACCGTGCGCGGCCATGCACTGCGGCGCTTCGGCCACGGTCCGGCCGATTACCCCGTTCACCACCAGCCTGCCCCCGGCAGGCAGACGACCGGCCGCTTCGCCAACGATGGCTGACAATTTGCCGCCGCTGCCGCCGACAAAGACCCGGTCCGGGTCCGGCAAGCCGCTTAAAACAGCCGGGGCCTCGCCCTGGACCGGGATGATGTTGTAGCAGCCGAATTGCCGGATATTGCGTTTCACATTGGCAAAAGCCTCTCCCTGCTGGTCAACGGCAAAGACCGTCAAGCCCGGATGCAGGCGGGCCGCTGCCACGGCGATGGAGCCGCTGCCGGCGCCGAGATCCCAGAACACCCCTGTGCCCGGCAGCCGCAGGGCGTGCAGGGTCACGGCCCGCACCTCATCCTTGGTGATCAGGCCACG
The DNA here is from genome assembly GCA_021822005.1 of Deltaproteobacteria bacterium. Taxonomy (GTDB): domain Bacteria; phylum Desulfobacterota; class Desulfobulbia; order Desulfobulbales; family Desulfurivibrionaceae; genus Thiovibrio. The sequence goes on from JAJZSH010000316.1 coordinate 1,107, forward strand.
GCTGTGGGCAATCTCCGTTTCGGAAAGCCCAAAGAGCGGGAGATTCTCTGTTGCCGGATGCGGCCGGGTCACGATCAGCGCATTCAACGCGGCGAATTCCCGCCTCGCCGCCTCGGCCAGGGTGCCGGAAAAAAGACGTTCTTCCGCGGTCCCCAGGTTTTCGGCCACATGCATCCGGCACCCGGCCAGCAGGACCTCATCCTCGATCAGCTCCAGATAGGCGACAAACTGGCGGGCCAAACGGGCCGGGTTGTTGTGTCGGTCGGTGAAGACAAAAGTCTTCTCCCGGCCAAGCAGCAGGCCGGGGGCATGGAGGGTTTCTCGGCCATGGAGGCTCAGCAAGGCCATGTCGTCCCAGGGGAGCTTGAACCTGGCACACGCCTCCTGCATGGTGGAAAGGGCCGGGAGAACCACCAGCTGTTCCCCCCCGAATTCCTCAAGCAGCCTGCGCCCGATCCCGAAAAACAGGGGATCGCCGCTGGCCAGCACCCCGACATCCCCGCTGACCATACCCAGACGGATGCTGTCCAGGGCAGGAGCCAGGGGGGAGATGGCCTGTTTCTCCGCCGCCATCCCCTGCACCAAAGCAAGATGACGGCTGTCGCCCACGATGAGCCCGCATCGGGCCAGCATCCCGGTCTGTTCCCCGGTGAGCCCCTGGCAGCCGACGCCTATCAAAATCAACCTAAACATGCAGCTCCACCCTGGTATGGCTGTTCACCAGATAGACCCGCACCGGCAGGCCGGAAACCTTCTCCGCATAGCGCCGCGCCGTTTCACAGACGGCCCGGATCAGATCATCCCGGCCCTGTTCCTGCAAGCGTTCATGAATCTCCCGGGCGGTATTGACCTCTTTGAGGCTCGCCAGCAGGGGTTGTTGCGCCCCCAGCCTTGCGAGAAGCGCCAGCCCGTCCGTCACTTCGAGAGCGCCATGCCGGACATGGGTCTGGGGAATCTCAAGAGCCGCCTTCATGATCTTGGCCCACATCCCGGCCAGATGGATTGTGGCAAAGCCCCGCCGGGCCGCGGCCAGCAGGGAAAACTCCAGGTAATCGCCCATCATGGCATAGGCCTCCTCCGGCAGGGAAAGCAGGGTTTGCACCCCCTTTTCCGAGGTGCGGCCGGTGGAAAGCACCACCTCCGTAAGCCCTGCCTCTTTGGCCACGGACAGGGAGGCCTCGATCGTGGCGGTCCAGGCTTCGGCGGACACGGGGTGGACAATACCGGTGGTGCCGAGGATCGAAAGGCCGCCCACAATGCCCAGCCGGTTGTTCAGGGTTTTTTCCGCCAGCTCCTCGCCCCTGGGCACGGAAATCACCACCTGCATGGCCTTGCCTGTCTCGGTGTCCAAACCCTCCAGAACCGCGGCCAGTATCATCCGGCGCGGCACCGGATTGATTGCCGGTTCCCCTGGCTTGACCGCAAGCCCGGGTTTGGTTACCCGGCCGACCCCTGCCCCGCCGCAGAGGAAGATGCTTGTCTGTTCGAGACGAACACAAATTAGCTCCCCCTCCCTCGACGGGAGGGGGCTGGGGGGTGGGTGAAGTTGCACCCTGCCGCTCCGGCTGTTTCCCCCTCTCCCTAGCCCTCCCCCGCCGGGGGGGAGGGAATTTTGCTGCCAAGAGGCTCCTTCCGGCAAAAAAGAAACGCTGGCCTTGATCTCCGCGCCGTTGGTCACATCAGGATCATCCCCGGCATCCTTGAGCACCGAGGCCCAGGCCTGCCCGGACAGGGCCTCGCCTTGATGCACCGCAAAACCATGGCGGCTGCCATCGGGAAAGGGAATCTCCACCGTCTCGGACCGGGGTCGCCCCAGAAGCAGCAGCGCCGCAGCCTTGGCCGCTGCGGCAGCACAGGCGCCGGTGGTATATCCGCTTCGCAGTCTGCGCGCCATGGGTTCTTCTCTAAGCCTCTTTTGCCAGACGGATCAGGGCGTTGACGATGGCCACGGCCACCGGTGTCCCGCCCTTTCTCCCCCGGCAGGAGATAAAGGGGTA
>JAJZSH010000317.1 GCA_021822005.1 Deltaproteobacteria bacterium
TTCCGATCTAGCGCCTGGTATTCCTGTTCGGCATCCTTTTTATCCAGGGGAACGGGGGCACCTCCCGCAATGTTGCAACCACAGGAAACCCTTCATCAATCGTGCCTGACATGCTGGCGTGACACGGACTTTATTAACAAGAAAGGGTGGGGAGCGCAAGGCGGGGAAATGAGCGGGATGCCATGCCGGTCTGATTCTCATGTTCTTTTTCTTTGCTTAAACAGTTAGGTAATTTTGGCTATTTTGGCAAGACTCCGCCATGATTCAAGCGCAACAGTTATCCTGCTGGCAACAGGGCCAGCATCTCCCGTACCGCCTGGTCGAGGCCAACGTAGATTGCCCTGGCCATCACCGCATGGCCGATGCTCAGCTCCTCGATGGTGCCCAGACTGGCCACCCGCCGGGTGTTGAGGTAGTTGAGGCCGTGCCCGGCATTGACCCGGAGGCCCATTTCATAGGCCTCTTCCGCCGCCGTGGCGATGAGGGCAAATTCTTGGTCCCGCATCTGTTCCGTAACGGCGTCACAGTAGCGGCCGGTATGGATCTCGACAAAGGTCGCCCCCACCTCGTGGGCCGCCTTGATCTGCCGGGTGTCCGGATCGATGAACAGGCTCACCGGAATCCCTCCCTTGCGCATCCGGGCGATGACCTTCTGGAGTTTCTTCTTCTGTCCGGCCACGTTGAGCCCGCCTTCGGTGGTCAGCTCCTTCCTTTTTTCCGGGACCAGGGTGATCATGTCCGGCTTGATCTCCAGAGCGATGCCGATGATCTCCTCGGTTGCCCCCATCTCCAGATTGAGTTTGGTTTTCACGGTTTGCCGGAGCAGCCGCACGTCCCGGTCCTGGATATGCCGCCGGTCTTCCCGGAGATGGACGACAATTCCCTGGGCTCCGGCCAGTTCGCAGATGGACGCGGCCAGAACCGGGTCCGGTTCGGTGATGCCCCGGGCCTGCCGCAGGGTGGCGACATGATCGACATTGATGGCAAGACTGACCATTTTCCCTCTCCTTTCTTCGGTCAACAGTTGGCTCAAAAGCTGTTTTTCCCGCTCGGCCATGGCCCTTTTCTCGGCGCGGGAGCGTTCGTGATCAAAGCCCAGCAAGTGCAGCAGGCCGTGGATCAGGAGGATCGTCACCCGCTGGTGCAGGGTCACCCGGTCTGCCCCAGCTTCACGGACTGCGGTGTCCAGCGAGATGATCACATCGCCGAGGAGTTCCTCGGGCAGATGCTCCCCCCCTCCCTCCTGCATGGCAAAGGCCAGGACGTTGGTCGGCCCCAACTTGTTGCGGTACTGCTCGTTGAGCTGGGCCATCTCGGGGTCGTCAAGGAGCAGGATGCTCAGTTCACTCCGCTCACGATTACAGAGGGACAGCAGCCTCTCGGCCCGCTGCCGGAGCTGTTTCAGGCTGATGGTCGGGGGCGTGGCCGTCCGGCTGGTGATGAGAACGGGCATGGCTCCTCAGTGTTTCCTGGCGGTTGTCCGGCGGGGCGGAGGGAGTGTTTCCTTGTCGGCGTAGGCGCGGATGATTTCCTGCACCAGCCGGTGGCGAACCACGTCCACCTCGGAGAACTGGTTGAAGGCGATCCCGTTGATATTCTTGAGAATCCTGGCGGCCTCGATGAGTCCGGACTGCCTGCGGTCCGGCAGGTCGATCTGGGTGATGTCCCCGGTGATCACGGCCTGGGAGTTGAAGCCCAGCCGGGTGAGGAACATCTTCATCTGTTCGTGCGTGGTGTTCTGGGCCTCGTCCAGGATGACAAAGGCATTGCTCAGCGTCCGGCCGCGCATGAAGGCCAGGGGGGCGATCTCGATCAACCCTTCCTCGATCAGATCCGCGACCTTGCCCCGGCCCAGCATGGCGTTCAGGGCATCGTGCAGGGGGCGCAGGTAGGGGTTGACCTTCTGGGCCAGGTCGCCGGGGAGAAAACCCAACCGCTCCCCGGCCTCCACCGCCGGGCGGGCCAGGATAATGGAACGGACCTGCTTGCCGACAAAGGCGGAAACCGCCATGGCCACGGCAAGATAGGTTTTGCCGGTGCCCGCCGGGCCGATGCCGAAAACAATGTCGTTGGTCCGGATGTTGTCGATATAGAGCTTCTGGTTGATGCTCTTGGGCGAGACCACCTTCTGCTCGGCGGTGATATACACCTTGTCGAGAAAGATTTCCTTGAGATTGGCCTTGGGAGAGGCCTGGAGGATGCGCAGGGCATAGGCGACATCCGATGGATACACCGGATAGCCGGAGCGGATCAGCCCGTGGAGTTTGTCGATGGCCGAGACCGCCAGCTCCACCTCGTGTTTCGGCCCGTTCACGGTGAGCCGGCTGCCCCGCACCTGGATGCTGACCCCGGTCCCCTCCTCAATGGCGGCAAGGTTCTTGTTCAGGTCGCCGTAGACGAGCAGGGCGGTGTTGTTGTCGGCAAGGGCGATTTCGCGTTTGCTCAACGGTGGGCTCCGCCTTTGCCGCGTTTGCCCAGCTCCTGGCTGATCATCTGCTGAAGATCCTTGATGTTCCGTTCTTTCAGGCGGCGGCCATTGACGAAAATGGTCGGGGTGCCCCGCACCCCGGCAAGTTGGGCGTCGGCCATGTCGCGCTCCAGGGCCTGCTGGCTGGCCAGCGTTTTGGAATCCTTGCTGAATTTTTCCAGATCAAGGCCAAGCTTCTTGGCAAGCTCCGTGTATTTTGCCTCGGAAAGGGACTTCTGGTTTTCAAAAAGCAGATCATGGTATTGCCAGAACTTGCCCTGGCGGTGGGCGGCCAGGGAGGCAAGGGCGGCGGACTGGGCCTGTTTATGCATGGCCAGGGGGAACTGTTTGAAAACGACCTTGACCTCCTTGGGGTGTTTGGCCAGCGCTTCTTCAAACAGGGCGCCCACCGTGCCGCAATAGGGGCATTCAAAATCGCTGAACGCGACAATGACCACCGGGGCGTTTTCCGGCCCGAGAAACGGGGCGCCCTGGATGTTGATCGGCACGGAAAAATCCAGGGTAACGGTCTGGACGGTCTTGCTTTTGCTGCCGGCCAGATAGATCCTGTCGGGGATGTTGGCCGCTTGCAGGCCGGAGGAGGCGATGTGGTCCATGGCCGGGTCAACG
>JAJZSH010000318.1 GCA_021822005.1 Deltaproteobacteria bacterium
TTCCGATCTGAGCACGGCTTTTTGAAATAAGGGTGCCCGGCCGGCAGACGGCGAAGGCTTTGAGGTGAAGACCATGGCGGTAAGCTCCATTGAAGAGGTGATTGACGAGATCCGGGCCGGGAAGATGATTATCCTGGTTGATGACGAGGATCGCGAGAACGAGGGCGATCTCTACATGGCCGCGGAAAAGGTCACGCCCGAGGCGATCAATTTCATGGCCACCCATGGCCGGGGTCTCATCTGTCTGACCCTGACCCCGGATCATCTGGAGCAGCTGCAGATCCCCATGATGGTGCAAAACAACAAGTCGCCCTTTGAGACGGCCTTCACGGTCAGCATCGAGGCCCGCACCGGGGTCACCACCGGCATCTCCGCGGCGGATCGGGCCAGGACCATCCTGGTGGCGGCCGATCCCAAGGCCAAGCCCACCGATATCGTCAGCCCCGGCCATATCTTTCCCCTGCGCGCCCGGCGGGGCGGGGTTCTGGTCCGCACCGGCCAGACCGAAGGCTCGGTTGATCTCTCCCGTCTGGCAGGGCTGCATCCTTCCGGGGTGATCTGCGAGATCATGAAGGAAGACGGCACCATGGCCCGGATGCCCGATCTGGAGATCTTTGCCAGGGAACACGGGCTCAAGATCGCCACCATCGCCGATCTGGTCGCCTACCGGACCAGGGAGGACAAGCTGGTCCATCGGGCCGCCGAGGCCAGGATACCAACCCGCTACGGCGATTTCAGGGCCATTGTCTACACCAACGACGTGGACGAACTGGAACACGTTGCCCTGGTCAAGGGGGAGATCGACCCCACGAAAGAGATCATGGTCCGGGTACATTCCTCCTGTCTGACCGGCGATGTTTTCGGCTCCAAACGCTGCGACTGCGGGGGGCAACTCCACAGCGCCATGCGCATGGTCGAGCATGAGGGCGCAGGCATTGTCCTCTACATGCAGCAGGAGGGGAGGGGTATCGGCCTGATCAACAAGATCAAGGCCTATGCCCTCCAGGAGGGGGGGATGGATACGGTTGAGGCCAATGTGCATCTGGGGTTCAAGGCCGATCTGCGCGACTACGGGATCGGCGCCCAGATTCTCCGGGATCTCGGGGTGCGCAAGATGCGGCTGATCACCAACAATCCCAAGAAGATCGTCGGCCTTGAAGGCTATGGACTGAAGGTCACGGGCCGTCAGCCCATCGAGATGGCGGCGGAACCGGAAAATATCGAGTACCTGAAGGCCAAGAAGGATAAGCTTGGCCATATGCTGGATTTGTTCACCGGCGGCAAGGATACAAAAAACAACTAAGTGACTTGGCAGTTATAAAAGTACCGCTTATCTTTGACGTCATTCCCGCGAAGGCGGGAATGACGTACCTGTTATTTTGTAGACGGTATATTTAAAATTGTAGAGCCCCTAAGCGGTTGCACACTTTTTGGAGGAGATAACGATGCCGAAATTTTTTGAAGGAAAACTACAGGCCGAAGGGAAGAAATTCGGGATTGTCATTGCCCGTTTTAATTCGTTCATTGCCGAGCGTCTGCTGGAAGGCGCCCTGGACACCCTGATGCGTTCCGGGGTGAAGGACAAGGAGATCGAGGTGGCCAGGGTTCCCGGCGCCTTTGAGATTCCACTGGTCGCCCAGAAGATGGTCAAATCCGGCCGGTATGATGCGGTGATCTGTCTTGGCGCCGTGATCCGCGGCTCCACCCCCCATTTTGATTTCGTGGCCAACGAGGCGACCAAGGGCATTGCCCAGGCCAGCATGGAGTCCGGGGTACCCATCATCTTTGGCGTGCTGACCACCGACTCCATCGAGCAGGCCATTGAACGGGCCGGGTCCAAGGCCGGCAACAAAGGCTCCGAGTGCGCGGCCACTGCCATCGAGATGGTCAACCTGCTGCCGCAGCTCGCCTGATTATTCATGGGAAATCGACGCAAGGCAAGGGAGCTTGCCCTCAACGCCCTGTTTCAGGGGGAGATGACCGCAACCTCCGCGGTGGAGAATTTTCCGCTGCTCTGTGAGAATTTTGAGATCAATAAAAAAGCCATCCCCTATGGCCGGGAACTGGTTGAGGGCATCACCGACAAGTGGGAGGAGATCAACGCCAAGATCGCGGAAAGCGCGGTGAACTGGCGGGTCAGCAGGATGTCGGTGCTGGATCGCAACATCATCAGGCTGGCTGCCTATGAAATGATGTTCAAGGAGGAGGTGCCGCCCAGGGTGGCCATCGACGAGGCCATTGAGCTGGCCAAGCGATACTGCGCCGAGGATTCTCCGGCTTTTATCAATGGGATACTTGACGCCATCCTGAAAAATATCGGCAAGGCAAAGTAGCCTGTAATGCAGGCAAGCCTGCGCTCCCATCAACGGAACCGATCTTCGAGAATGATGCAGCACTGTCCGGTTAAGAAATTGCATCCGGGTAAAATGCTGTATCATCGCTTAGTAAGTCCCCCCTGGCCCCCCTTTGCTAAAGGGGGGAAAACTTTACTTCCCCCTTTAGCAAAGGGGGATTGAGGGGGATTTGGACGTTTTGATTGATATTGAAACTTCCTAACCGGACAACATTGAGAATAATGGCGCCAGGGAACAACCGACAGGAAAAACCAACGCTTGGGCGAGAGATACTTTCCGTATTCGGGGTGTTTGCCGCCCTTTTTCTGCTCCTGTGCCTGGTCAGCTATACCATGGCGGAGCCGTCGGCCCGGATAAGCACCGCCAACTGGGGCGGGGCGGTGGGCCAGTTTATCGCCGGGCTGCTCATGGATTTTCTGGGAATCACCTCGCTCTGGCTGCCTTTTCTCCTGCTTTTTCTCGCCATCCGCCTTTTTTCCCCGGATTGGACCCTGGAGACCCTGCCCCTGATCGTGTTCGGTTGCAGCGGGATTCTCCTGGCCAGCTCGGGACTGAGCGGTTTCACCTCCCTGGCGTCTTTCACCGTTTTTGATCACACCTATCCGGTTGCCGGCTTTCTCGGGACTCTCCTGGCCCAGTATGCCCAACTGCTCTTCGGCGGTCCCGGTTCCTTCCTGTTGTTTCTCGTGGCGAATGGGC
>JAJZSH010000319.1 GCA_021822005.1 Deltaproteobacteria bacterium
GGCGACCTGACTGAAGACCGGGCGCCGCGCCGGCGATCCTAACAGTCCGTTGAAAAAACCATCCCTGGCTTTTTCAACTGTCGGTTGGCCAAAGGCGCTTTGGCCAACCTCGCGAATTTCTTGGCCCTTTCGGGCCGGCAAAATTCGGCGCCACCTCCCGGTGGTGCCAGCAGCCCGTTTTTCAACGGGCTGCTAACGCCACGACTTCCCCCGGCCACCACGAGCCTGACAAGATATCTTTACCTGTCAATCTAAATTGATAAGCCTTAAGGCCGCGCCGTCACGGACTTCGAGACCCGTATGGCGGGGCGGCCATCAACTCCTCTTGCCGTCTCCCTGCTCCTGTCTCTTCGAAGAAAACGACAAAAAATCAAAAAAATAGCAGAAAACGAGCAGCTGGCACATTTTTTTCTAACACAATCATCATGAAATCAGTACAATCAGTAAATTATTAAAATAGCATTCTGAATTGCAGCCGCAAAGGGAAGGAGATACGCGAACCATGAAGATGTCATTGCGAACCAAGGTAATGGGGATTCCCCTGGTGCTGGTGGTGACGGCCATCACCCTGCTGATGGGCGTATCGCTCTGGGTAGTCAACAACATGTGGCAGAATCAGTTGAAAACCCTGGCCACCAGCCAGGCCGGCCTCACGGAAAAAAGCATCGACAGCCTGAAAAAGCAGGCCCTGGTTTTCGCCGGTTTTGCCGCCCAGGTGCCTGGCGTGCAGGAGGCTTACCAGCTTGCCCATCAGGGCGACGAAGCGGAAGGCCGCAAAACGCTGCGGCAGAGCTTCGATCGCATCCACGACGAGCTGGCCAAAACCCTGGGCGTCAAAATCGTGGAAATCCATTTCCATCTGCCGCCGGCCAAGAGCTTTCTCCGCATCTGGCGCAAACCCGGCGAACGCGATGGCGGCGATGACCTCTCCGCCTTCCGCAAGACCGTCGCCAAGGCCAACAACGAGAAAACCCAGGTTGCCGGCATCGAGGTCGGCGATGAGGGCTTCGCCATCCGCGGCATCATCCCGATCACCGGCCCGGGCGGCACCCATCTCGGCTCCGTGGAGGGTCTCATGCCCATGAACAAGGTGTTCGAGACCGCCAAGGCCCTGGAAACCGACAACGTGGCCGTCTACCTGCTCGCCTCCCAGCTTGAGTTCGCCAAAAAAGCCAAGGAGAAAAATCCCCCCGTCATCGGCGGCATGGCCCGCATCTTCAGCTCGGCCGAAGCGGAAACCGATCCCTTCATCACCGAAAAACTTTTGCAGGAGGCGCAATCCGGTATCGCCATGGGCGAAAAAGGCGGTCGCCTGATCACTGCCATGCCCATCCGCGACTTTACCAACGAAACCAAAGGGGTGCTGATCTATGTCCGCGACGCCAGTGACGAGGTCGCCAAGATTCACGCCCTCCAATGGGGCTTGAGCATCGGCGGCGTTATCCTGCTGTCCGTGCTGTCGCTGATGCTCTACTTCTCCACCGGCACCATCACCCGCCGCCTGAACCAGACCATCGACACCCTGGGAAAGGCGGGGACCAGCATGCTCTCCGCTGCCCAGGAAATCAACAGCACCAGCCATCAGTTGGCGGAAGGCGCCTCGGAACAGGCCGCCTCCCTCGAAGAAACGTCGTCGTCGCTGGAGGAAATGGCCTCCATGACCAAGCAGAATTCCGACAACGCCAACCAGGCTGAAAGCCTGATGCGGGAAGCGAGCAACACCATCGACCATGCCGGCCAGTCCATGGGGCGTCTCACCGGCTCCATGGAGGAAATCTCCAGGGCCAGCGAGGAGACCTCGAAGATCATCAAGACCATCGACGAGATCGCCTTCCAGACCAACCTGCTGGCCTTGAACGCCGCGGTGGAAGCGGCGCGGGCCGGCGAGGCCGGCGCCGGCTTCGCGGTGGTGGCCGACGAGGTGCGCAACCTGGCCATGCGGGCCGCCGAGGCGGCCAAAAACACCGCCACCCTCATCGAGGGCACAGTGACCAAAGTACGGACCGGCACCGATCTGGTGGCGGAAACCAATGACTCCTTCGCCCAGGTTTCCGAGGCCGCCGGTCGTGTCAACACCCTGATCAGCGAAATCGCTTCCGCCTCCAAAGAACAGGCCCACGGCATCGACCAGGTCAACAAGGCGATCAGCCAGATCGACGCCGTCACCCAGCAGAATGCCGCCAATGCAGAAGAAGCCGCCTCGGCCTCGGAGATTCTGAGCGGGCAGGCGGGCCGCATGCAGGATGTGGTGGAGGGTCTTGCCGCCCTGGTTTCCGGCGAGGAGGACAAAGGCGCCGGCAAGACAGCCCCGGAAAGGGAACCGGCCAGGGAACTCCGCTCCGGCAAGGCGCAAAAACTGCTGTCGCCGCCAGTGCACGGCAAGCCGGCCAGAAAGTCCGCGGCGACCAAAAGCCTGCCGTCGGCAGCCGCCAAGACCGCGCCGGAAAAGATTATCCCCCTTGATCAAGAAGAGGAGTTCGAGGATTTCTAAACCAATCTTATCGAAATCCGCCGCCACGAAAGCCCTTGCCAACCGCAAGGGCTTTTTTTATGCTTTATGAGACGCCCTTGCCCTTCAGCTACAGGATGCCCCATGATCAACCACAAACTGGTTTTGCCGGAGCACCTCAACCACTACGGTTATCTCTTCGGCGGCAATCTCCTGAAATGGGTCGACGAATATGCCTGGATCGCCGCCACCCTGGAGTATCCCGGCTGCAACTTCGTCACCATGGCCATGGATCGGGTCGAATTCAGGAGGAGCATCCAGGAGGGCGCGGTGCTGCGTTTTGAAATCAACAAGGATCGCGCCGGCACCACCTCGGTGCACTACGCGGTGACGGTGTTTGCCAGGAACATCCACACCGGCGGGGAAGAAGCGGTTTTCTCCACCCATGTCACCCTTGTGCGGGTGGACAACAGCGGCCGCAAAATCCCCCTTCCCCCGCCATCGGGCATTTAACATATTCCTGAATCCGTGAGCGTTCGAGAACGGTGCAGAGGCAAGGCGGCGACGATGTTGATGATACACCTGGTATATCAA
>JAJZSH010000320.1 GCA_021822005.1 Deltaproteobacteria bacterium
TCCCCCTCAGTCCCCCTTTGTTAAAGGGGGAGGCGAAGAATGCGGCCGCCTTGGGCGGCTCACGGTTTTATCGGCGCCTTTGAGGCGCTCACCCAATAAGCCACCGGCTTTGCCGGTGGTAATTTAACTATTTCCCATTGCAGTATCCTCTCAGCTTTCACTTGAATCAAAAATAGATCAAAACACATGGGGTTCGATAGCGACTACAACTTGCCAGAAGCACAAGAAAATAAAATACAGATAAAACTTGCAAGTAATCAGGGAAAAGAGATACTTTCGAAAATTGAAATTCCTCGGGCTTGCCCCGTAGGAGTATGATTCTCGCCTTGGGCACCATGTTTATGATATGGGTTTTTTGGGCTTGGCCATTTGGAGGATAGTGATGAGCGAAAAGCCGGCAACCATTGACATAATTGCCGAAATTTTTTGTCAGGCCGTTAAGAAGACTCTGGACAAAAGCACCCAAAAGTCCATCAAGTATTCCAAGACCATTCAGGTTATCCCCAAGGTGAGCCTGCGACCGGAAATCGGTTGTTTTGTCCAGTTCACCGGGGATTATAACGGGCTGGTGGTGGTTAATTTTTCTGCCGGAGCCGCCATGGGGCTCTACCGGAGTTATATGCTTGCCATGGGTATGACGGAAAACGATTTGGCCCAGGATTCGACCTCTGCCGAGGTGGTTGACACCATGGGGGAGATGACCAACCAGTTCATGGGCAAGGCCATGCAGATGGTGGAAGGCAGGTTTGATCTCACGTCCTACATCGGCCAGCCCAAGGCCTTGTCCTTGAACACCGCCATCACCCTCACCCCGGATCTTGATTTTCAGGACAACCGGCGGCTGGTGTTCAGTCTGGAGACCCACCGGTTTTATATGGAAATGGCCTTGGAGCGGACGGAGTTTGTCTCCCTGTAATCTTTTTCCCCCATCTGATCCGCGTAAAGGGCTGCCTCCGGGCAGCTTTTTTTTGGCAGAGTCGGAAAGGCCTTGGCCGTCATGGAAAGCAGGCGGGCTTTTGCCTTTCAAAACGCCCTGTTTTACAGTATAAGATAAAGCTTCCCCTGAATTCGTTCATTTTTTGATTTTCTTATATTCTTGGAGGTGCGTCATGTCGAAGTGCAGCAGTGGAACCTGTGGCAGTAAAAAAGCGAGCGGCTGCGGCTCCGCCGATGCGGCGGTGGCCCGGCAGAATACGGCAATTGCCGCCTCTCTGGACCGGATCAAAAACAAGATCCTGGTGATGAGCGGCAAGGGCGGGGTCGGCAAAAGCACCATCTCGGTGAATCTGGCCTTAGGTCTTGCTGGCAAGGGATACAGGGTCGGCCTCATGGACGTTGATCTCCACGGCCCGGATATCGTCCGCATGCTCGGCATGCCTGGCCGGATGGACGGCGAGCTCGCCAAGGACGGCAAGATGCCGCCCCTGCAATACAATGACCGGCTCAAGGTCATCTCCCTGGAGAGCATGATGGAGAACCGGGATGATCCCATCATCTGGCGCGGCCCCCTGAAGAATCAGGCAATCCGCCAGTTTATCGCGGATGTGGCCTGGGGCGATCTTGACTATCTGGTCATCGACGCGCCCCCCGGCACCGGGGACGAGCCCATGACCGTAGCCCACACCATCAAGGACGCCAAGGCCCTGGTCGTGACCACCCCCCAGAATATCGCCCTGGCCGATGTGCGCAAGTCCATCAACTTCTGCAAGCACGTTTCCATGAAGATTGTCGGGATCGTGGAGAACATGAGCGGCTTTATCTGCCCGCACTGCGACAAGCCGGTGGATATCTTCAAGACCGGCGGCGGCGAGCAGCTGGCCACGGAGTTTTCCGTGCCCTTTCTGGGCAAGATTCCTGTTGATCCCAGGGTGGTTATCGCCGGGGATGACGGCAAGCCCTATCTCTCTTCCGGGGCCACGAGCCCGGCCGCCCAGGCGTTTGAGGCTTTTTTGGCCAGGGTCGAGAAAGAGCTGCCCGCCGCAACCGCGGCCGTTTCCATTCCCATGGCCAAGGGAGAATCGAGCTGCGGCTGCGGCGGCGGGCCCTGCAACCCAAACACCTGTGACTGTTGAGTGAGGGTTCAGGATATGATCGTAAAACAGCTGACCGTGGGCTCCATGGCTGTGTGCTGCTATGTGGTGGGCTGCGAGGAGACAAAGAAGTGCGGGATCATTGATCCCGGCGGCAACGAGGAGGGGATTCTCGCCCTCTGCCGGGCCGAAGGGTTCGGCGTTGAGGCGATTCTCTGCACCCACGGCCATCCGGATCATGTCTGCGGCAACGGTGTGATCCAGCAGGCCACCGGCGCGCCCATCGTCATGCATGCGGCGGATGCCGAGTTTTTCGCCAGGCCGGAGATTATCGAGTATTTCTCCATGCTCGGCCTTCCTCCTTCTCCGCCGGTGGACAGGACCGTCATCGATGGCGAGAAGATCGCCATCGGCGCTCTCACCCTTACGGTGCTCCATACCCCGGGGCATACCCCGGGGGGGATCTGTCTGTATGCCGCCCCCCATCTTTTCACCGGCGACACCCTGTTTGTCGAAGGGCTGGGGCGCACCGATTTTCCCGGCGGCGACAGCAAACAGATGCTTGCCGCCATCAAAGAGAAAATCCTGAGCCTGCCCGCCGAGACCGTGGTCTGGCCGGGGCATGGGTATGGCGGGGCCAGATCCACCGTGGGCGATGAGGCCCGGAACAACCCATACCTGCAAGGGAATTGGTAGCAGATGCGGGAGATCGTCCTCGGCACGGCCGGCCATGTGGATCACGGCAAGACCAGTCTGGTCAGGGCCCTCACCGGCATTGATACCGACCGGCTCAAGGAGGAGAAGAAGCGGGGCATCACCATCGAGCTCGGCTTTGCCTTTCTTGATCTGCCCTGCGGCCATCGCCTCGGCATCATCGACGTTCCCGGTCATGAACGCTTTGTGAAAAACATGGTGGCCGGCGCCACCGGCATCGATCTTTTGGCCTTTGTCATCGCGGCGGACGAGGGGATCATGCAGATC